>JALGSS010000996.1 GCA_029821745.1 Candidatus Zipacnadia bacterium | reverse complement strand
GTCTCGTCATCCATGTTGTAGCCGAAGAAGCCCCAGCGACGCTTGCCGGCGATGCGGTCGACCACGCGCTCAGCCATTTCCTTGAGCTCGACGGGATCGCTGAAGCAGCGAGTGCGGACATTGCTGGTGCCGCTATAGCGCATCCCGGCGCTCAGCACTCCGCCGAAGGCGGGCATCCCACGCTGGACCATGTACTCGTTGACGGTACACGCTCTGACGCCCTGGGTGCGGAAGAAGTCGACGATGTGGTCCTGCAGGTACTCGGGGCAGCGGATATGCATGGCCGCATAGCCCACCGCGAGGGCGAAGTCATCCAGATGAGTCGCGTTCGCCGCCGGGACGAAGAGGGGCCGCTCAATGCGGTCAGCGAGCACGTCACCGTCAAGGGCGGAAACCACGAGGCGATGGTACACGGACATCGGCTCGCGGACCGTGAGGGTCATCTCGGCGGCGTTCGAGCCGGTCTCGCAGGCGGCCTGCGCTCGGGACACCACGCGGTCGAAAGCGTCGATGAGGTCAACGCGCACGCGGCCACCTCTGTCGGAGGCCTCGTACTTGACGCGCACCGGGACTGAGTCCCCGGGCTTCGCCGTCTCGGTAGCCTCAATTCCGGTCAGCGCGAGGGTCGGCTCGGCGTTCGGGACGGTGCAGGCGGCGATGTCCAGGGCCTGCCCGAGCTTGTTGGACAGCAGCACCCGGGCGACCGTCGGTCCGCGCCTGCGACGAAAGGCCGAGTCCACCGGAATGCCTACCGTCACCGTGCCATCCGTCAAGGCGCCGGATGTGAACTCGACGGACCCGAGGCGCTCGAAGCGGCCATCCCAGTCAACACACAGGTCGAGGGCGTCGGGATTCGGACTGCGGAGGGTGATCATCAGGTTGTCGCCGCAGGTGACTCGCTCAATACGGCCGGCCGTCCGTCGGTTCGCCGCCCACAGGGCTGCCTTGCACAGGGCCGCCCAGCGGTACTCCCAATGCTCGCAGACACCCGTGTTGAAGGGAGTGAGCCCCGGGACGCTCTCGCTCCAGGTGACGCGGGCGATGCGACCCTTGCCGGACTGCTTGCCCGACAGCGACTTCAGGACGGCCGTGCCACGCGATGTGTCCGTGAGAACCCTCGCGTCGAGGGCGCCAAGCATCTCCGTAGAAGGCGCTCCCGGTGGCGGGAGTTGATCCAGGAGTTGCTGAAGCGTCTCGGGATGGGCCGCCTTGCCTCCGGCCAGCGGCTCAACAGCCACCAACCCAGTCCCAGATTCCACCGACGACGCGATCCCATCGATGACCGACTGCTCCGACGGGCGACCGGCGAGAATGATGAGGTCATACGCGCCCCGGGCGAGGTCGCGCATCACCCGGTCGGCATCTTCCGCGACGACCATCTCCACCGAGCCGGAGCCGCGGAATGTGGGGCAGTACACGACGTCGTAGTCGATGTCCAGGCGCTGGGCGAGCTCGGCGGCATCGCGCTGGAACTCGCCGATGAACAGGAGGGTCTTGATCGGCCCGTCCGGTAGCGGCTTGAAAGCGGGAACCGCCGGCGTGGGCCACGGCTGCCCGACTGCGCGCTCATCCGACCGGGTGCACTTCTCAATGTCCGTGATTCCCGTCAGTCCTCGTGCCCCCGGGTACACTTGGACGTAGGCGTAATCTACCCAGCCGCGCTTGTTGGCCCGGTACAGGCGCAGGGAGAACAGGCGCTTGGCACCCTTGTCGACGACGATGCGGCCGGAATAGAGTTCGAACTCGCCGCTCACCTCGCGCTTCCAGAAGGGGTACAGGTCGTCCGGGCGGCCGTCCTGCATCTCCTGCACCAGCGCAATGCCGGCCTCGGTGTCTTTGGATCCTCGCACGACTGCGTAGACGGTGAAGATGTCCCCCGCCTTGACGGGGATGTCCAGGGACTGGGAGACCGTGCCATAGCTGCGGTCATTCCACACCGAGTAGTGTCGGCTCATCGGCGCGATCTCAGAGAAGCGGGAACCAGTGGACAGGCCCCAATTGACAGGCGCGCCATCTTTCAGGTCCGCAAAGTGCGGGTTCTTGATGAGCCCTGTGTCGGCGTGGCCGCTCA
>JALGSS010000995.1 GCA_029821745.1 Candidatus Zipacnadia bacterium | reverse complement strand
GGAGTTGATCTGCCACGCGTGCATCGGCTCTCGAGGGATCGAGTCGAAGGCGCAGTTCTCGTGGTAGTCGTCGTAGATGTCATGCGGGTGTTCATCGCGCCCCCACGGGCTATGGGGCGCAGTGAAGTGCAGGCTCAGGTAGAATGGATCGGCGCCGTCCGCCTGGGCTTCGAGGAACTCCAGGCCGTTGTCGGTGAAGGCGTCGCTGATGTAGCGCGGCTCCTGATACAACCGCCCCGGGCGTGGACCTCCCAGAAGCTGAAGCCCTTCTGCGGGTGGTGTGAGTCGCCCATGTGCCACTTTCCACTGATCCCACACGTGTACCCGTTGGCGGCCAGCACATCGCTGTAACCAGTCTGTCCGGCCAGGTACTCGATCAGGCGGCCGCCCTTGTCGGGCTCGTCCGTCGCGCTTCCCGCGCGGATCCAGTCGTGGACCCCGTGCTGTGAGGGGATGCGCCCCGTGAGAATAGATGCGCGCGCCGGCGAGCACACGGGCGACACGCAGAAGAAGTTGCTGAACAGCGTGCCGGTCCGGGCGAGGCGGTCCAGGGTCGGCGTCTGGATTTCGTCGTTCCCCGCGCAGCCCATCGCCCACGCGCCCTGATCGTCCACAAGTACCACAAGGATGTTCGGTCTTGCCGGATCGAGACTTGCCATCTCGCCATCTCCTCCTGACGTTGGTCTGGACTGCCGCGACCTGTCAGCGCATCAGCTCCCGCCACTGAACTCCTCGGGATGGCGCTGCTTCAGGGCCTCTACGTGCTGCCCGCGGTCCGTCTGCTCCAGGCGGTCGCAGTACTTCGGCAAGTGCCCGCGGGAGTGCAGCGGCCCGCCCTCTCGCATCACGGTCCACAGGGGGTCAACCGCGTCCGGCATCTGCGCCATCATGTCCTCATGCCAGGTCAGCATAATGCGCGCGGCCTGATCACAGATATCCGGGCGCGAATCCGCCAGATTGTGCTGCTCGTGCGGGTCATCCACGATGTTGAACAGCATCTCGCGGGGATAGAGATGGAAGAAGTCATGCATGACGCGGATATACATCCACGGTCCCATGCGCACGCTTCGCATCGCCCCGTGGCAGCACTGGCTGAGCACCAAGTGGTCACGGCCACAATCTGCGCCGTCCCGCAGCGTGTCGGCGTAGCTCTGCCCTTGCCAGGCGGCGTGTCGCTGTGCCCCGAACAAGTCCGCCATCGTCGGGGCGAAGTCAAGATTGTAGTGCAGCCCGGTGTCCACGTGCCCCTGTTGGCAGCCCGGCCAGCGGATGATCATCGGGATGCGGTGGGTGATGTAGTCTGACGTGCCATGCTCCCCGTAGCAGTTCAGCTCGCCCAGATTCTCGCCGTGGTCGGCGGTGACGACGATCGCCGTATCATCCAGCACGCCCGCATCGTCCAGCGCCCCGAGGATCTGCCCGATGTGCCCGTCCATGTACCGGGTCCCGCAGTCGTACCCATCGATCATCCGGCGGAAGTCGCCCATGTCGTTGATCTCGCCCATATGCCGGGGCCACCTGGGCGCGACGTCGCTGTTCCACATGTTGACTTCCCGCGCCCCGTGGCCGCCGGGAGACTTCCGGTCCCGGTCGAGGATCTCCGGGGTCATCCACTCGGGCAGCGGATCGTCGGCGAAGGGGTTGCCGAATTCCTCGGGAGCTCTGTACGGTGTGTGGGGATCCCAGTAGTTGACGTGAAGCACCCATTGATCGTCCGAGCCGTTCCGGCCGAGCCAGTCAAGCACCGACGGGGTGATCGCCTCGGCGGACTCCATGCCGCCCTGGCCCGTGTTGATCATCTCATTGAATCCCGCGTTGAACCACCAGGCCGAGTGTCGCTCCGCGAAGGGCGAGATCGACGCCGTACGGAATCCCTGCTGCCTGAAGGCCGCCCACAGGCTGTGCCGGCTGAACCGGCTGCGGAAGCCGCGGTCTCTGCCCTCGATCCGCATGTCCCCGGCGGTGCCGCCGTGGCCCACGATGCCCGAGCGAATGCCGAACTGGCCCGTAACCCACGCGGCCCGAGAGGGGAGGCATGGAGCATCTGAGCAGTAGTAGTTGTCGAACCGCACACCTTCCCGGGCGATGCGGTCGATGTTCGGACTGGTGTCCCGCCCGTATCCGTAGCATCCCAGGTGGTCCGGTCGCAGTGTGTCCAAGTCCAGCACCAGAATTCGCATGTTGCGTCAGCCCTTTCTGAAGCCCATCACGCTCGTGAGCGCCGCTCCGCCCGACGGCGCGCAGCATTGTCGACCCGGTAAAGTTTAGCGCTACGGGGGCTGCAAGGCAACCTTGGCTGCGCTCGA
>JALGSS010000994.1 GCA_029821745.1 Candidatus Zipacnadia bacterium | reverse complement strand
GAAGAGCTGATGGGCCGCTGCTTCCACTTCGACGGGTTCTGCACCGAGTCGCCCGCATACTCCAGCATGCATCTGGGCCTGATGGAGAAGATTCCCGACATCGTCGCCGGGTACACCGACCCGCCGGACTACGAGCCGGAGGATGGGCCGCATCTCGAGAATCTCGACCCCTTCGCAGCGATCCCGCGCTACGGGCTGGCCCTGCAGGGCATGGCGCGGATGCTGCGGCCGGACCTGCTCTACCCGGTCATCGGCGACACGCACGCCGGAGGCCGAACGAGCGCACACTACCTCGAGATACTCGTGGCCCACTACGGACAGGAATACGTGGGGCTGCTTGAGGCCCTGCAGGGTGCGCCTGTGGACAAGCAGGGCAGCGAGTATGCGCTGTGGAACCGCGACCCCAACCTGGCCTCTCCGGGAGACAAGCCGGACCTGGGCCTGCGCACCGAGTACTTCCCCGGCTGGCAGGTGGGCGTCCTCCGCTCGGGCAATGATGCCTCCCGCACCGCGTTCTACTTCAACGGCTACTCGATGCACGGCCACCGTCACAATGACACGCTGGGCATCATCTACCACGCCTTTGACCGCGAGCTGGCCTCGGACCGCGGCTACATCTGGGATGACCCGCGCAACGCGTGGACCCGGAGCACACTGTCGCACAATCTCGTCACCGTCGACGGCGCGGATCAGAAATCGCGGGACAGGCACTCGTCCCTCGAGTTCTTCGGCACTGCGCCGGGGGTCGAGGTAATCCAGGCGTCCGCCAACGCGTACGAACAATGCTCGGAGTACCGCCGGACCTGCGCCCTCATTCGCCTGCCGGGCGGCGGGAACTACGTCGCGGATGTGTTCCGCGTCACCGGCGGCAAGACTCACCAGTACTGCTTCAATGGCAACGGCGACTTCCTCGAGCTGTCCGGCCCCACAGTGGCGCCCATCGAGGGCAAGCTGTCATGGCTCACGAACCTGCGAGCCGACGCACAGCCCCCCGACAACTGGCACGCGACCTGGCGAGACACGGATGTGAGCATGCGCCTGTTCATGGCCGGCGAACTTGGCCGCCTGCTCATGACCGATGCCCCCGGCTGGCGCAGCAATCGGGGCAGTCAGCTCAACGCGCCCCCGATCACTGAGCTGCTGGCTGAGCGGACCGCCGATGCAGACCTCGCCAGTGTGTTCACCGCAGTCATCTCCCCGTATGAAGGCGAGACATGCCCTGTGAAGTCCGTGCAGCGCCTGGAAGACGAGACGGGCCAGGCTGTCTGCGTGGTCGTCGAACTCGATGGCCGCACCGACTACATCATCTCCTCTCTCGATGACGAAGCCCACGCCTTCGGCCCCGTTCAGGCATCCGGGCGGTTCGCGATGGTCTCACTGGACGCCCGGGGCGCACTCACCCAGGCGTACCTGATGAACGGCACTGAGCTGACCTGTGGCGAGACGAGACTCAGCCCCGATGTCCCGCGCATTACCCGGCAGGTCGTCAGCGTGGACGGGTCGACAGTCGAGCTTGACGAGCCGCTTCCCGATGGGCGCGCGCTTGAGGGCTCGTATCTTCTGACCGGGCGAACGGGCTTCGAGATCGAGAAGGCCGAGGGCGCGACTCTGACCGTCCGCGCGTATCCCTTCGTCGGCGGCGATGAGATTACCATCCCCAGCGCCCTGTGGATGGCTCCACAGGGCTGATATCCCGAAGACTCGTCCATATGCTCCGAACGCGGCCCAATCCCCCGGATTGGGCCGCGCCTGTCTGGTGTCTGGCGTTCCGCCATCTCGCAGGCATCGATTGAATGACTATAGATACCCTACAATTTACATAAGCAAGCATTGAGATTGTGCCACGATGGGTATATTTAAACTCATGGGGGGCTCCATGAACGGTCAAGTGGAGCCGCACTTGACTGGGACAACGTGCGGGGAAGTGGGAGCCTATGGACGTCTTCTATGCAAACATCACGCTGAGAGGCCCGGAACAGCTCGAGACGGCCGCGCACCTGAACCGGTGCGAGCGGCTGGCGTTCGTGTCCCCGGAGGTCAACGGGCACGTTGTCGTCTACGAGAAACGGATGGAG
>JALGSS010000092.1 GCA_029821745.1 Candidatus Zipacnadia bacterium | reverse complement strand
CCAGTGGCACCCTTTCATGTGACGTGGCGGAACGCCGTAGTCGCCAGCCGTTCGCCGCTCAGATAAGACACGCCCGTAGAGAGGTGACCCCGCTCTGCGGGATCCGGCCGCTCAACATGCAAGGAGACTGAACGCAATGGCCCGAGACCTCTGGGAACCCGACTTCGAGCGGATGATGACCGTGCTGCGCCGGGAGGGAGAACCCGACCGCGTGCCGTTCTTCGAGCTGTTCCACGATGGGCAAATCTACGAGAGCGTACTCGGTCGGCCAATCCCGCAGGACCCGGACGAGTCGCGCAAGTACCGCATCGAGTTCATGACCCAATTGGGGTATGACTACGTCAACGGCCTTCACACCTTTGGCTTCCCGGACGTCCAGGCGCTGATCGCCGATGACACCGCAGTGCAGAGCAGGGGCAAGCGCGGCTGGCAGGATGAGCACACCGGGCCGATTCAAGACTGGGAGAGCTTCGAGAAGTACCCCTGGCCCCGGGTGGAGGACGCCGGCTTCGAGGACATCGAGAAGCTCGCGGCGATGCTCCCCGGCGGCATGAAGGTCACCACCATGTTGCCTGGTGGCGTACTGGAGAACCTGTGCCGGCTCCTCGGCTACGAGACCCTCTGCTTCAAGCTCATCGACGACCCACAGCTCGTGCAAGCGGTGGTGGACAAGATCGGCGAGGGTGAACTGTCTGTCTACCGGGTCCTGTGCGAGTACGACCACGTCGGCGCGGTGTGGCTGAATGATGACCTGGGCTTCAAGACCCAGACCATGATCTCACCCGACCAGCTCCGCGAGTTCGTCTTCCCGTGGCACAAGCGCCTCGTCGAGTACGCCCACGAGCATGGCAAGCTGGTGGTCCTCCACGCCTGCGGGAACGTGCGCGAAGTTATGGAGGACCTGATCGAGGACGTGGGCATCGACGCCAAGCACTCCTTCGAGGATGCCATCCAGCCCGTCGCCGAGTTCAAGCGGCAGTACAGCGACCGCATCGCGGTGTGCGGTGGCATCGACGTCCACATACTGGCCGGCGGGACCGAAGACGAGGTGCGTACATACACGCGCGAGGTCATTGAGCAATGCGCCCCGGGCGGCGCGTGGTGTCTGGGGTCGGGCAACAGCGTGGCGAACTACATTCCGGTGCGCAATTTCCTGGCGATGCTGGAAGTCGGCCGCGAGATCGGGGTGTATTAGTGACTCAAGTGCGCGGGGCCGTGTCTGGTCCGCTGACGCGTTACTTCGGAACCACCTCATACAGCTCCCCGCCCACCAAGCCGCCAATCAGCCCGTCGGCGGTCTCGGCCACAAAGCGAACGTCCCACAACCCCGGCTTGTCCAGCACTATTGGCCCCTCATAGACAGGCGAACTCGCGTCCGGCAGCATTCCGTCCAGCGTGTAGCGGATGCGCAGACGGTTCTCAGACTCGAGCGCGACCTTCGTGCCGACTTCGACACGTCCCCCGGCAGGAGTAGCCGCTGGCTTCGCCGGGCTCCGGCCCAACTCGGAGGTGATGGAGATGTCATCGAACAACGCCTCAAAGGGTCCGCCCCCGGATCGGCTGTCGTAGGCAACCATGATCCCCGTGACGGTCTTCCCGCCAAGCGGAACCCGCACGTTCACCCACTCGCCGACCTTCCCCAGGCCCGCCCCCGTGCGGGCGGCTTTCCCGTCGACGGTCCTAGCCCCCGTATCCCGCATTGGCGGGCCCTTGTCGAAGGTCAGGTCGACGGTCGTCGACAAGGCGCGTTCATTGAGGGGCTTCACCCAGTACGACAGGACGCTGTCCGCCCAGAGCACCACGGGTTGGTCGAAGATCCTGAAGTAGACGAACGAGTAGGACGGATCGTCGGCATTGCCTTTGAGGCGAAGGCTGCGCTCGCCCGTATGGGCGTCCGCATCCGTGACCGTGCATTCGTGCCCGCTGACGGTTCTGATGCCGCCGCTCGTGGCGACAGTGCTCTCGGTCGGGGCCGGATCGCCCTCCTCGAAACCTGAGCTGAACTGAGACGCCCCCGGGGATGGCGGCACGCCGATGGAATTCGCGATGCCTCTGCAGCGGTCCCCCGCCGCGTTGTCGACCTGCAGCGACGCGTCGGTCATGTTGCTGTTGAGTTGGACCCGCGTGCAGCCCTCGTCGACGCGGATATGGGGCCTCAGGGCGCGCGCGAATCGCACGTTCTCGATGGTGCAGGCTCCCCCGCTGATCTCGAAGGGTCCGGTGGTGGTGTTGAGTTGCTGGATCAGCAGGTCTCCGGTGCCTGCGAGGACGCCGCTCTTCGGTCCGGCCCACATCTGCGTGTTGAACAGCCGCGCCTTGCCGGCGAAAGCCTCCGTCGTCACCAGCGCCGCCTTCTCCGCCGGGCCGAAGTGCACGATCTGCCCGTTGATGAAGTCTACGCCTCGCTCTCCGGTCGCCTCAAGCACGACGCCTCGGCTCCCGGCGTCCGTTCCGTGCTGAATCACGCGCGCGTTCGTTCCACCGCCGTCATCCCGGAACGCAAGCCCATCGTACGCGGCGTACAGGAAGGTCCCCTTCACATGCTCATTCTCGCAGCGGCCGAACACGATGCCGTCCAGGTTCCGGAACACGTACTGGATCATCGTGTCCCACGGTTGGCCCTTATAGGGCCGAGGGAGATGGCCTGGCGCACGCGCTGTGTAATGCGGGTTGAACTGCGTGTCCTCGACCCAGCCGTCGCCATTGCACTTGCTGACGAACAATCCGCGCTTGAAGAAGCTCCCCGCCAGGTAGCGCACGAGATGTCCGTCGCTGGGGTTCGTCCAGAAGTCGACGCCCTGGTACGCGTTCCCCAGCGTGACATCGAGCAGCCAGCAACCCGGCCCCAGGCCCTGGATCGCCCACGGGTACGCGACCATGTTCGTGATATCCTGCTCCGGGTACCAGAAGGTGAGACCGCGCAGGCCCGATGTCGTCTCCAGGCGAATGAAGGGAACGCCGTCTTCCTCGCCCTTCTCGGCCGTTGGCATGAGCACGGAGCCCGCTGAGACTGTGTGATGCGGAACGTCGAAGATGCCCCGCAATTCCACGCCCGTCGGGACCTTCAGGTTCCCGGCGAATCGGTAATTGCCCGCCGGGACATACACCGTGCCGCCGCCGGCGTTCCCCGCTTCCGTCAGCGCCTGCGTGAAGGCTTGTGTGTTGTCCTCCGCGTCGGGGCTCGCGCCGAAGTCGGTGACCACGAACAGACTTCGCCCAGCCGGACACGGGTCTGGTGGCGCAGGATGCGGCGACACATCGGGCTGGGCGAACTCGAGACCGGTGTGGGCGATCTGCACGTCCGCGTTCTCGGTCCCGTCAACAATCGCCGGTTCCTCCTCGAAGCGGTTGCCCAGGATCCGAGCGTGGACAACATCCTTGCCGAGAGCTACGTGAGGACCGGGCTGGGCAAACTCGCAACCCAGCGCGGTCACGTTCCCCGCGGGCGCGTCAATCGCGACGGTGTTCCACAAGTCGAACGTGCAGTTCTGGAAGGTGAACCACCCGCGTCCTTCCAGCAGCGCACACGGGCCCTCATGAGACGCGAACCGGCATGTGTTGAACTGCACAACGGTGGTGAAGGACGGCGGGCCATGGGCGGCTTCCTTGCGACCCAAGAACCGGCAGCCCGTGGCGGACAGGCCGACTCCGTTCAGCCGCTCCACCAGTAGAGCGGTTCCCGTACTAATTGCGTCGCAGCCGAACATCACCGCGTTGGTTGTCCCACGCTCGCCGCGGCGGAACTTGAACCCGACTCCGAACCCATCGAGACGCACGCCGTAGATGTACTCCCAGTCGCTGCGCCCCATGTCCACGCCGACGCCTTCTTGTGTCATGAAGGAGCGGAAGGCATCTTGCGCCGCGTCGGAGACAGGGGCGTTCGCCAGGCCCGACTGCTCCCACCAGCGGGGGCTGAAATCCACCTCGATGAGCCGGCCGATATCGGTGGTCGTGTCCACCCAGATGCCGGTCTTGAGGGGAGTGCCGTAGACGTTGCGGATGGTGTGCAGCTCGTTCCACTCGGGCCCGATGCGGATGGCCTGGTACGGATTCACGAGGGTCACGTTGTGGATAGTGTAGTTGTCGCCGGTCTTCGCGCGGGAGGTGCGGAAGGTCCACGGGTAGGGCACGACGTTCGAGGGGTCTTGCTCGGGGTACCAGATCGCGACGTCCCGCACGCCGGAGCCGCGCTCGAGGGTGATGGTCTCGTCTGCGTCGGCCTCGCCGCAGCCACCCGTGAGCATCAGCAGCGTGCCCGCGTACGCATCCTCCGCGGTCGGCGGAGTCCAGTCGCCGCGCAGTGTCACGCCTTCCTTCATCGTCAGGCGCCCGGCCATCAGGTAACGTCCTGCCGGGAGGAACACCACGCCGCCACCGGCCGCAGCCGCCTCGTCAATCGCGGCCTGGAGCGCAGCGGTCACGTCCGCCGACCCGTCTCTCGGCGCGTCGACCACCAGGGAAGCGATCACCACGTCGTCGGTCTCGAAGAGGGTATCGACAACCTGAGGCGTCATCTCAGCCATCGCCCCCGTTCCACATAGACTCGCCAGAATGGCAGCCAGCAGGAAAGCTCGCATCGATGATCTCCCGCAGATTGTGGTTTCGCCCTCGCGATCACGGTTGCGCTGAGAGAGGCAATCATGGGCACGGGGTGTCGTCCCGCTCTGCGGGATGCGACGGAGCCGCGTACAAGGCGTCTCACAGGCCCCGTGGGGCCCCGTCACACACACCGTGACACCCCACGGCCATGCCTCATCAGGTTCCCTCAACACAACCTCCATGCGAAGGCGGAGTTACGCGTATTCGCCGCGGCGGATCACCTGTCCCGCACCGGGATTGTGATTGGTGTCTCCCTGCACCGTCACCGTCCCGTTGACTATGACGGCGACGACCCCGGTTGGGTACTGATGTGGGTCCTCGAAGGTTGCTTCATCGATGAGCGCCTCGCGGTCGAAGATCACGAGGTCGGCCCTCGCCCCCGGCTTGATGACCCCTCGGTCGGGAAGTCCCAGACGCGAGGCGGGCAGCGACGTGCACTTGCGCACCGCCTCTTCGACCGTCATGATTCCCCTGTCCCGGGCATAGTGGCCGATGACCCGCGGGTACGTGCCATATGAGCGCGGGTGGGGTTTCCCGCTGGAAAGCGGACCGTACGGGGCGAAGACCAGGCCGTCGGAGCCGATGCACCCCAGCGGATGGGCGAGAGCCTGCATCACGTCCGCCTCATCCATCGAGAACAGCACGACGCTGATCTGCCCCGCCTCCTCGGCCATCAGGTCCATCGCGGCGTCGATCGGGTCCTGATCGCGAGCCGCCGCGATCTCAGAGACGGACTTTCCGGGCGTCCAGGCGTTGGCGTCGGTAGCCACATCCATCACGATGATCTGGTCGAACTCCGTCTGGAACGGACTCTCGCCGACTTCCTCCCGTCGCCAGGCCTCGTGCATCTCCCGCAGCTTCGCGCGGCATTCGGGGTCTCTCAATCGGCGCACGAGGGCTTCATTGCCCCCGTCGTGCATCCACGCGGGCAGAGAGCCCGAGAAGTGCCGGCTTCCCGCCGTGTAGGGATACACGTCGAAGGCGATGTCGATGCCTTCCTCGTGGGCCGCTTCGATGGTCTCCAGCGCCTCGTCGATCTTCCCCCAGTAGCGCTCGCCGGAGGCCTTCAGGTGGTCGCACTGCAGCCGCAGGGGTGCGTGCTCGGACACGCGCCGGGCGATGTCGATGATCTCCCGCAGGCTCTCGATGAGCGCCTGGCCCTCGCTGCGGATGTGCACGCTCACATGGGCGTTGCTTCGAGCCGCGACGCGCATGATCGCCTCGACCTCGTCATTCTCCGCGAAGGACCCAAGGGGGTAGGCAAGCCCGAAGGAGACACCGATGGCGCCCTCGGCGAGGGCCTGCCGGGTGACGGCGCAGATCTCTGCGATCTGCTCATTGGAGGCCGGGCGGTTCTCGAAGCCCATGACCCAGGCCCGGAGGGCGCCGTGGCCGACCATGTGCGCGATGTTCATGCTGGGGCGCGCGGCCTCGTAGCGGTCGAGGAACTCGGCGGTCGTGGACCAGGTCCAGTCGGGCTGCGCGGTGATGAATGGGTTCAGGGCGTCGAGCTCGGCCCGGTCTTGAGGTTTCACCGGGAAGGGCGAATACCCGCACTGCCCGTTGACCTCCAGCGTGACGCCCTGCCGGATCTTGCTCTCGCCGGCGGGATTGACCATCCCGGTGAGGTCTGAATGGGCGTGGATATCGACAAAACCGGGTGCGACGCAGAGTCCACTCGCGTCGATCACCCGGTCTGCTTGTTCCCCTTCCAGATCCCCAATGCGTCGGATGGTCCCGTCGGTGATTTCCAGGTCCGCGCTGAAGCTTGGTGCTCCGGACCCGTCTATGGTCTGCGCGTTCCTGATGATGACGGAACTACTTCGCACACGTCTTCAAGCCCTTCTCTGCGGTCTTCGAAACCTCTGATGATCAGTGCGGCCGCGTGTTCGATGCTGAAATGCTCTGTGTTGATGACCACATCGTAGAACATGGGGTCATCCCAGTCTGCGCCGAAATGCGCCCGAACGAACCGGTAACGCTGGCGGTCGAGCTTGATGATCATCCGCCGGGCGGTTCGCTCATCCACATTGTGCAACTCGCTGATGCGCGCCACGCGCAGGTCCTCCGACGCGATGATCCGCACGCTGAAGCCCAGAGGCAGCACGAAGTTCGCCGCGCGGCCGAGGATTAGCGCGTCTCCCTGTTTGCCGATCTGACGGATCGTGCGCACCAGGGCACGCAGGTATCCCGCCGCGGTTGGGCGCTTCCCCTCGAGCAACTGCAACACAAGGTCGCTGACGACGCCCTTGTTTCCCTCGTGGTCCTCAATCTGGGTTGGCTTGGCCCCCGCAAGCTCCGCCACGTGGTCGATGATCTCGCGATCGTAGAACTTGAAGTCCAGCTCCTTCGCGACAAGCTTCGCGATGTTCGTCCCACCGCTTCCCCACTGTCGCGACACCGTAACCACGGGTGTGGTCATGCCACACTCGGTCTCGTCCTGCTCGAACCGTTGGCGAAGGCGATTGTCAATCTCCCAACGGCGCATCTGCTTGCCGATCAGACGTTCAGGCATTTGCTCACCTCGCTTCTGAAAGCAGCATGCCCCCACGTGCTACCGCGCTGCCGCAGCCTGTGTCTTCCCGCGTGGCCTTTGCGGCCACAGTGGTTAGCAGGCCGTCCAGCCGCCCTCCAGGGGGATGTTCGCTCCGGTGATGTAGCTTGACGCGTCGGAGGCCAAGAACACCGCCACGCCCTTGATGTCCTCCGGTCCCGCCATGCGTCCGAGTGCGCAGCGGGCGCAGTAGTTATCAACGAACTCTTCCGGCTGGTCATCGAAATAGCCGCCCGGACTGATGGCGTTCACGCGGATGCCGTCTCCGCCGTAGAACATCGCCAGGTACCGCGTCAGTTGGATCATCCCGCCCTTGGCATAGGCATACTCGGCCGGGTTCTCCATGCCTGTGCTGCCGTAGATGTCGAACTGGGGCCCCACCATGCCGTAGATCGACGAGATGTTGACGATGCTCCCCTTGCCCTGCTTCTTCATGAGTTCGGCGCAATACCGCGTGCTCAGAAGCAGACTGGTGGAGTTCACCGGGAGCGTCTCGGCCCACTGCTCGGCGCTGACGTGGCTGAAGTCCCCGCCCGTCGAGCGTGAGACCGCGTTGTTGAACAGGATGTCCAGGCGCCCGTACTCGCCCTCAATCCAGGACACGAGTCCGGCGATGCTCTCCTCGCTCTCCAGGTCCAGTTGCCGGGCCAGAGCGATGTGGCCCTGGTCGCGGATCTCCTGGGCTCTCTCCTCGCACGTTGCGAGTGTGCGGGAAGCGATGATAACCGTTGCCCCGGCCTCAGCCAGCCCCCAGGATATGCCCGATCCGTACCGTCCCGCGCCGCCGCTGACCAGCGCGATCTGATCCTTCAGCGAAAAAAGGTCCTGAACCGGGCGCGGCGGCGGGAAACTGTGTCGTTTGTCCATCAAAGGCCCTCCTAGATGCTTGGTACATCTGTATCTTCGGCTGGTCCAGCCCCTGAATGTCCGACCCCGGTGCGCGGTTCCCAGATTGTGTCGTCCCGGTGCGATTATACACCTTGGCGCGGTGCGGCCAACTACTGTTATGCCTATTCGACGCCCCGGCCCAGAACCCTCTAGTCGGGGCCCGGGGTGCATCGCCCCGCCTGATATGCTACAATGCGCAACCGAGGGAGGGGCATTCACGGAACAGCCACACAGTGCCATATTGCACACAAGTGGAGGCTATCATGAGTGACACCGTCCTCGAGCGCGGCGTCGGCAACGGGACCATCCGGCTGGTGCAGGGCGACATCACCAAGGCTCAGACCGACGGCATTGTGAACGCCGCCAACTCACGCCTCCAGCATGGCGGTGGCGTTGCGGGAGCCATCGTACGGCGCGGAGGCCGGATCATTCAGGAGGAATCCGATCGGATCGGCCACTGTCCTGAAGGCGAAGCCGTGGTCACCCGTGCAGGCAGCCTCCTCGCAACGCACGTCATCCACGCGGTCGGCCCCCGAGGGGGCGATCCCATGGGCGACGAGAAGCTGCGCAGCGCCGTCGAATCCAGCTTCGCCCGCGCCGAGGAACTCGCCCTCACCAGCATCTCCCTCCCGGCCATCAGTTCAGGCATCTTCGGATTCCCGAAGGACCGTTGCGCCCAGATCGATCGATTTCTGCGTCATTGACGACGCGACCGTGCAAGTGTTCGCCGATGAATGGCGCAGGAAGTGGCAGTAGCCCGAGACGCGAGCACACCCTCATCTCCACGCCAAGGGGATCGATTCCATGCAGATCGTGGCATTGCCGGCAGCGTTGTTGTTCGCGAGCGTGGCCTGGTCCGTTGGTCTTGCACCGTGGGCGGCCAATACTGACCCCACCGACGTGGCGCGCACCCACGTAGAGGAGATCTCCGACGCGGACCACGCGTACATGGTCATCCAGGGCGGCACGATGGACGGCGAGAACTGCCGGCCTCCCGTCGGCTATGGCGCCTGGCATCAGACGTGGGAGTCGAACCGGTGGGTTCGCCTTGAAAACACAGGCGACACGGTGGTCGTGAACCCGTGGCTGTCGAACGGGCGGAACAACTTCCGCACCATCGAGGAGATTGTCGCCGGGGCCCTCGAGCCCGGCATGACCGAGAGGGAGAAGGCAATCGCCGTGTGGCGCTGGGAGATGGACCACCGCTTCCATGCCTACACCGCCGACAATGAGGTCAACGATCCGGTCAAGGTGTTCAATGTCTACGGATACACGCTGTGTGGCAATGACGCCATCTGCCTCTCCGGATTGTGGCGGACCGCGGGCCTGACCGTGCGCCCGGCGCGCCCCATCGGCCACTGCGTCACTGAAGTCTTCTATGACGACGCCTGGCACCTTCTGGACGGCGACGAGCACTGCATCTTCCTGCTACGCGACAACGACACCATCGCCGGCGAAGCGCAGATCGTGCGCGACCATGACCTCATCAAACGCACGCATACCTACGGCATTCTGCAGCGCGACGGCCGTGATAGAGACGAGTTCTCGGCCTCGCTGTACATCTTCGACGGCGAGGGCGGCGGAACCCGCGACTGCGTGCGCGGCCACTCCATGGCCATGGAGCTTCGACCCGGCGAGGCATTGACCTGGCGCTGGGGACACGCGGTCCCGCACAAGTTCCACGGCCTCCAGGACATCAAGGACTGGGGCCAAAACGCCACCGACAAGGTCTGCAACGGCCTGTGGGAGTACCGGCCCGACCTCACCCGCGATCTGTGGCGACAGGGAGCAGAGACCGTCGAGGGCATCGTGAGTGTGGACGGACAACTGCGATCGGAGCCCGGGAAGACGGGAGTCGTTATCTGGCGGATGCGAAGTCCCTATGTCTTCGTCGGCGGGAAGCTCGACGCCGAGGCCCCGGGGGCCCGGTTCTCCCTGTCCTGGGACGGCAAGAAGTGGGAGACCGCTACTGGGAGTCTGGACAGTTTCTTCCCGCCTGCCGGCCCGGCCCGCTACGAGTACTACCTGCGATGCGAACTACCGGGCAACGCGACTCTGAGCCGGCCGGCGATCACCAATGACATCCAGATGGCGCCCCTATCGCTCCCCGGGATGGCCGTGGGTGAAAACAGCTTCCAGTACACGGATGAGACGCCTGGCGACAGACGCGTGCGCATCACTCACTCCTGGGTGGAGCGCTCCGGTTCCCGGCCGCCCAGCGCGCCACCGGCTGCGATCTTTCCCCCGGATCGCTCCTCCGTGGAGGGCACGGATTTCATCTTCGACTGGCAGCCGGCGGAGGACCCGGATGGCGATGAGATCGCCGACTACCACTTCGAGCTATCCGGCCGAGCGGACATGAAGTGGCCGCTGTCGCCGAACTTCGAGAAGCTCGTCTCCCACACAGCCGATAGGGGCTATCCGCGCTACACGTTGCCCTATGTGGGTTTGCTTTCGCCCGGCCGGGTATACTACTGGCGGGTCCGAGCCAGGGATGCCAAAGGGCTCTGGGGGCCATGGAGCGACGTGTGGCAGTTCACGGTGCAGGCCCCTTCGGTCCCGGTGGATGTCCGGATTGAGTTTGACCCTGAGACGAAGACGGGTGTGCTCAGGTGGAGCGCCGGACCGGGGCGCGAGCCCGCTTCGTACCGCGTGTATGGCAGCGATGAGAAGGGTTTCACCGTCAGCGAGGAGCCGTACACGGTCAATGTCGGGAACCAGCCCGAGAAGCTCGACAAGCTGTTCCCGGCCAATTTCGTCGCCGAGACGAAGGACGCGCAACTCACGGTGATCGGCCCCGGCCTCACGCTGACGAACGCGAACCGGGCACACTACCGCATCGTTGCCGTTGACGCGCGAGGCAACCGCAGTGGGTCGTCCGATTATGTCGGTGCGCCCCGGCCACTCATCGTCAGCGTCCCGGGCACCATCGGCCGCGCTGGCGAACCCTATAGCTACCCCGTTCAGGTCATTCGGTCCCTGGGAGACCTGCGCTGCCGGCTGATCGAGGGCAAACCGTACAACTCCAACTTCTGGGATGTAGAGCGCCCCGCGCTGAGCATGGTGAAGGGACCCGGATGGCTGACCCTCGATGAGACGACGCAGACACTGACGGGGACGCCGCCCGGCCCGGGCGAGTATGCCGTCACAATCGAGGCAACAATCGAGAGCGAAGGGACTGACCGGCAGAGCTTCCTGCTGAGAATCCAGGAGTAGGGTCCGAACCCAAGGGAGTGTCGAAGCGTGCCAGACCCAACGGCCGGTTCCGATGTCCAGTTCTTGATCTTCGGCGCCTTCGTCTGGGTGTTCACGTTCTTCGGCTTCGCGCTGCACGTGGCCGACGTCCAGCGTCGCTCGAAGCAAGGGAAGAAGCTGCTCAGCGAGTACGACAAACCCAGGCCTATCGAGTGGTTGCTTGCCGGAATGCTCCTGCTCGCCTGCGGAGCCGCTATCCTGGGCGCCCTGCAGATCCAGGGCCTCATAGAGGCCGATGCGAGTGCGGTGGCCCGGTTCGAGGTGGCCGCCGGTGCCGCCCTCGGCGCCGTGGCTCTCGCTTACTTGGCCTTGCGAGGTAAGACCTGGCTGACGTGGGCGAGGGATGAGTTCATCAATACTGCCGGCGCCACCACGGTCGAGGCCGGCGAGGTGCTGGTGGACGTCGCCCTGGAGGCCCAGTATGACACAGTGGTGGCAAAGCGCACCGCGTGGCCCATCTACTTCATCGGGTGCACGCCTCTGGTGCTGGCGGCCTTGAGGGCCTCCGTCCGGCTGCCGCTGCCCGCCATGATCGCCCTTCTCGGTGCCGCCGCCGGTGCCGCCCTCATGTTCGTCGTCCTATCCAGCTTCCCCATCACCGAGGAAGACGAGGACTGGTAACTGCACGTGTTGCCCTCGCGAGTTCGTCGATCCGTCCCGGCTCCGGCTGATGGCTTCGCAGTCCTCTCCGTGGCCGCCGATCTGGGGCGTCCTGCTTCGCTTGCCACTCTCACGGGGTGCGAATATAATGGTGTAAAGCCGGCTACGTACACGCAGCTTGCCCCAGCTACACTGCGACAGAGGGTCCTGGCCCTGAGGGGGCCCGTGTCGCTTCTTTTTTTGTGCTGAGCGTTGGCCGCTGGTCCGTACGGGAGGGCCGCACGATGGAGAAACAGACGATGGACATCGCCGAGATTCTGGAGACTTTGCCGCACCGCTACCCATTCCTGCTCGTCGACCGGGTGCTTGAGCTCGAACCGGGGAAGCGGATCGTCGCCATTAAGAACGTCACGGTCAACGAGCCGCAGTTCACCGGGCACTGGCCGGAGAACCCTGTAATGCCTGGTGTCCTGATCCTCGAAGCCATGGCACAGGTGGGCGGCATCATGCTGCTCTGCACGGCTGATGACAAGGGCAAGACGCCCTTCTTCACCGGAGTAGACGAGCTCCGCTGGCGCAAACAGGTGGGACCAGGTGACCAACTCATCATCGAGGCCACCCTCGAGCGCAGGCGCGGCAGTATCGGCAAGGCGCGGGGCGTCGCCACCGTGGACGGCGAAGTGGCCTGCGAAGGCCTCCTCACCTTCGCACTGCAATAGACGCTGCGGCCCCCACCGGCAGACTGCACTCGCCCCCAAGTGGCCGCGTACTTCCTAAAAAGTTGCCGCGTCGAATTTCGCTCGCGCGTGTCCAAGTCATTATGGACGCACGGGCCGCCGCCCACAGTCGTCTGCGGCGGTGGATTTGGCGTTGACCAGGAGGCACACTCCATGAGCAAAGATGCGACAGCCATCGTCGACCCTAGTGCCGAGATCGGCGAGGGCGTTGTCATCCATCCCTACACCATCATTGAGGCGGGCGTCCAGATCGGCGACGGTTGCGAGATCGGGCCTCACGCCGTGATCCGTACCGGCACCCGCATGGGCCGCAATAACCGCATCACGATCGGCGCCGTCCTGGGGGACTTCCCGCAAGACCGCAAGTTCGACGGCGAAGAAAGCTACCTGCAGATCGGCGACAACAACCATATCCGGGAATATGTGACGCTGCACCGCGCGACGGGCGAAGGCGAAGCAACGGTCATCGGCGACGACAATATGCTCATGGCCTACTGCCACATCGGCCACAACTCCCGTATAGGCAACAACATTATGATCGCGAACTGCGTCCAGTGCAGCGGGCACACACAGATCGACGATTTCGCCGTCCTGGGCGGCATGGCGGGCCTGCACCAGTTCGTCCGTGTCGGGACGATGTGCATGGTGGCAGCCATGGCCATGGTCCGGATCGATGCCCCTCATTACATGCTCGTCGCCGGCAGCCCGGCTCGGCCCCGGAACATCAACGTGATCGGCATGAGACGCCGAGGGGTGAGCAAAGAGGCGATCACGGCCATCCGGCGCGCGTATAGACTCCTGTACCGTTCCGACCTCAATACCGGCGAGGCCATTGCCCAGATCCGCGAGACCATCGAGTTGCTCCCCGAGGTCGAGAACCTGCTTGAGTTTGTTGAGAGCATTCCCGAGGGCGAGCGTGGACGCCAACTCAATTAGCCCACAACGTCGGCGGTCGCAGGTCGCTTGGCCCGACTCCCTTTGCTTGCGCGGCGCAGTAGGACGATACCGAACGGGTGCCCGCCGATGACCGGCCAGCATGACATTGTGTTCATCACCGGTGAGGTGTCGGGGGATCGTCACGCGGCTCCCGTCGTCGAGGAGCTATGCCGCCGGGGGCTCACCGTGACCGGCATCGGCGGCGAGCGGATGGCGGCCGCTGGTGCAGAGATCGTCGCCGGCAGCACTCACTGGGGCGCGATGGGGGTCCCCGAGGCCCTGCGCAAGTACCCGTACCTGCGTTTGCAGGAGAGGAAGGTCCAACGGCTGCTGCGCACGTGGCGCCCCACTCTGGTGGTACTGGTCGACTTCGGAGCCTTCAACGTCAGAGTCGCCCGGTACCTGAGGAAGCACGACCTCTCGAGGATACTCTACTATTTCCCCCCGGGGAGTTGGCGCCAGACCCCCAGGGACTGGTCGCCCCTCGCCGCCATCACCGACTGCATCGCGACGCCCTTTGCCCGCAACGCGGAGTTCTTGACGGCTTCCGGCGCGAACGCCCACTGGGTCGGACACCCCGTCATTGATGCCCTGCAGCCGCCGGTGGACCGTGGACCGCACAAGACCCGCCTTGGGCTCAACGAGGCCGATACAGTGGTGGGGGTGCTGCCGGGCAGCCGCAATGCGGAGCGCCGCCTGATCGGCCCTCTAATGCTCGGGGCTATGCGAATACTGCGCGAGAATATCCCGTCGGTGCAGTTCCTGTGGTCGCCCTTCCCCGGGAGCGCGCGCATCGGCGAGCCGATCCAGCGCGAGGCAAAGGCCCTGGGCGGCGTCACGGTGGTGGATGAAAGCCACGACATCATGCGCGCCGGCGACCTGCTTCTCACCGCCATGGGCACGGCGACTCTGGAGGCCGCCGCGGCTCTCACGCCCATGGTTACAACCTACGAGGGGTCGACGCCGGCCAAGTGGATTGCCGCACGCCTTCTCAGACAAGCTCAACCCTTGTATGCTATGCCCAACCTGATGCTGGGCCGCGAGGCCGTTCCGGAGGTCGTCCCGGCCACTGCTTCCGACCGGGTGACCGCTGAGCGCATCGCGGCTCCCGCGCTTGACCTGGTCAACGATTCTCGGCGCCGCAGAGCCATGACGGAAGACCTGCGCGAAGTACGCGCGATGCTCGGGGATCCCGGCGTCGCCTCGCGCACCGCGGACCTCGTCGAAGCTCTGCTCGCAGACGCATAGCCGGAGCCTGTTCGCCTATGAAATACAAGTCCCTATGGGCCCTGCGCCCCTTTGTCCGGCCCCTGCTCGCCGTCCTGTGCGTCGGGCTGGTCATCATGGTGCTTACCGGCTTCCTGGAAATGCGCACCATGTGGGAGACTCAGAAGGTCTTCGAGCCCCTGTTCGTCCAGTTGCAGGGCGGGGCTTCAGACGCCGATGCCGAACAGCGCGCCGCCAAGCTCGGCGCAGAGCTCGGAGAGAATGAGGGCGCGAAGCTGGGTGGCAAGGTCGGCGCGGAAGTCGGGCGCGCGGTCGGTGGTCGTCTGGACCCGACAAACGGTGCCGCCACGGGCGAAGCGGTCGGACACAAGCTGGGCAATGACGAGGGCGCCAGACTGGGCAGAGACGTTGGGGCCAAGCTGGCCCGCGATGTCGTCGCCGGCCTTCGCCAGGCGCCGGCAGCCCCAGAGGAGACGTCGCCTCCCGGCTTCTGGAAGCGGCTCGCGAAATCGCTGGGAGTCGAGATGAAGGCCGCCAAAGCGCCTGTGCTCCGGACGAGGGAGGAGATTCTCGCGGAGCTGGGGCGCGCTGCGGTCAGGCTATTCGCCTTCTTCATGGCTGCCGCAGTGGCGAGCGCGTGCTCCTACTACGTCGGTGTGTGGATCAGCCAGCGCCTGCTTGTGTCCTTGCGGCAGAGTCTCTTCGACCACCTTGAGGGCCTCTCCCTCAGCTTCTTCGAGCGCGGGCGCACGGGTGAACTGATCTCCCGGATCAACAACGACACACTGCGGCTGCAGGACGTCCTCAGCGGACACCTCGGTCGCCTCGTCGTGTCACCCGTGACCGTCGTGGCTTGCGTTGCGGCAATGGTCACCATCTCGGGGACGCTCACCGTCATCGCCGTGTGCGCCATCCCCGCCATCGTGCTGACCAGCAGCCTGCTCGGGCGCAAGGTTCGCCGCTACTCCCATCTCGTACAGGCGAAATTCGCTGACCTCACCGCCGTCCTCAGCGAGACCTTCCAGGGCATGCGCGTGGTGAAGATCTTCGGGATGGAAGCAATGACCAGCAAGCGGTTCCGCGGAGAGAACGTCGCGGTGCTGAAAAACGAGATGCGCGCCGCGCGGATGAAGTGCGTGAACACCATCTTCGTGGGCGGGCTGACCGGCGCGGCGATCTGCGGCGCGATGCTGATGGGCGGACGCGAAGTGGCTCTCGAGAAGGTCACCACCGCGCAGCTTATGACTTTCATCCTGCTGATGCAGACGGCCGCCAGCCGCCTGTCGTATCTCGCGCGGATCAACTTGCAGCTTCAGCGGGCCGAAGCGGCTGCGGAGCGGACACTCCAGCTCCTCAATGAGGTGCCCGATCTCACTGAGTGCGACAGCCCCGTGGAACTCGGCGACATAGACGCGGCGATCAGCTTCAAGAATGTCAGCTTCGCCTATGACACGGAGCCGGTGCTGCGTGATGTCTCGCTGGAGGTCGCTCCCGGCGAAGTCGTGGCGCTCGTCGGGCCCAGCGGCGCGGGGAAGACCACTGTCGCGAACCTGGTTGCCCGCCTTTACGATGTGAGCGAGGGCTCGGTCTGCATCGACGGAACCGATGTGCGCCAGATCAGCTTCGCCTCCCTGAAGACCCACATGGGGATCGTTCCCCAGGAGACCATCCTGTTCAGCACCTCAGTGCATGAGAACATCGCCTTCGGGCGTCTGACAGCTACCGAAGAGGAGATCATCGACGCGGCGAAAGCCGCCAATGCGCACGGGTTCATCAGCGCCCTGCCCGAGGGCTATGACACGCAGGTGGGCGAGCACGGCGCGAACCTGTCCGGTGGCCAGAGACAGCGCCTCGCCATCGCCCGAGCGCTCCTCCGGGACCCGGCCATTCTGATCCTCGACGAGGCGACGTCCTCTCTCGACACCGAGAGCGAAGCGGCAATCCACCGGGCCCTGCAGACACTCATCACGGGGCGGACGACGATCATCATCGCCCACCGGCTCTCGACCATCAAGAACGCGGACCGCATCATCGTCCTCGACCGTGGCGCCATCATTGAGCAGGGCACCCACGACGAACTCATGGCCCTCGGCAGGGCCTACTGCAGACTGTACGAAACCGGGGAGCTCGCACAAGCCGACAAGGACAAGCCCACCGGGAAGGACATCACAGACGACGCGGTGAACACCGATTCTGACACCGAGGAAGGGTCATAGCGGACGATGGCCGGCACGCGACATCCTCTAGACTGGCGCTACTGGACCTACAACCTGCTCCTGCTTGTCCTGTCGCCACTTCTACTGCTTTACCTTCTGTGGCGGCTGGTTGTGAAGGGCAAATCGCGCAAGGGGTTTGGCGAGCGCCTGGGCTCTGTTCCGCCCGAGGCGGCGGAGTTGGGCGGGCACAAGGACCCGGTCGTTTGGTTCCAGGCTTGCTCGGTAGGCGAAGTGGCGGCGGTGGAACCCATCATCAATGCCTTTCGCGAGCGAGAGCCCCTGGCCCACGTCGTCTTGTCCACCACCACGCCCACGGGGCGAGACATGGCGCTGAAGCGGAAACTCGAGCTCGATGCCCTCGTCTACTTCCCCTTTGATCTCCCGTGGGCCATTCGCCGCGCCTTCAACCAGGTGCGCCCCGATATGCTGGTGATGGTCGATACCGAACTGTGGCCCAATGTTCTGGCGGTCGCCCGCAACATGGGGCTCCAGACCGCCCTCGTGAATGGGCGCATATCCGACAAGGCATACCCGAAGGACAAGGCCGTCCGGCCGCTCATGGCCTGGACGCTGAGCAACTTCGACCTGGTCATGGCCCAGTCCGAGAAGGACGCCGAGCGCTTCACATTCCTCGGCGCCTCCGCGGACAAGCTGCGCTGCCTGGGCAACTCGAAATTCGACGAGCAGATGCCCGAGGTGTCGCCCGCTGAGGCCGAGAAGCTTCGCCTCGAACTGGGGCTTTCGGCGGAGGCGCCGATCCTCGTCGCGGGCAGTACGCGGGAGGGCGAGGAAGAGAAGGTGCTCGACGCCTACGACATTCTGCGCCACGAGCACCGCGACGTGCAGTTGGTCCTGGCGCCCCGTCACCCGGAGCGAGGCGACGCGATCCAGCGGCTTGTGACCGAACGCGGATACGCAGCTTACCGTCGCAGTCAGGCTCTCGCGGAGGAGGGCACGCCTGCCCACACGAGCGGGCAAGTTCGCGTGGTTATCCTCGACACCATCGGCGAGTTGACCAAAGTCTACGCACTGGCGACCGTGGTATTTGTCGGCGGCAGCCTCGTCCCGTGGGGCGGCCACAACATCCTGCAACCCATCGCCCAGCGCAAGCCCACATTAATGGGCCCGTGGATGCACAATCAGCAGGATATCGCCGACATTGCACTCCAGGAGCAGGCGGCGGAGACCGTGCACAGCCCCGAGCAGCTCGCGGGGGCCGCCGCACGCATTATCCGCTCCGACGCCGAGCAGGACCTGTTCGCGACCCGGGGTCAGGCGATGCTGAAGAAGCACGGGGGCGCCTCCGGCCGCTACGCCGATGAACTCGTTGTGCTCCTTCGCCGGCACGACGAGCAAGAGGATGTGCCGGTTTAGCCGCGTCACAGCCCCGACGTGCCGGGGGACGGAGTTCACCAATCTTGCAGGATGCGTGGGACGCGATCATAACCGGCGAAAAGCAGGGGACGCGCGCTGAACTGGCCCGAATCGGGCTGGGTCTGGGCTCCCTGCTGTACGGCGCGGGCCTCGCGGCGAACCACTGGATATATGACAGCGGCCTGAAGCCGCGCACGCAGCCCGCTTTGCCCGTGATCAGCGTCGGCAATCTGAGCGTGGGCGGAACAGGGAAGACCACCACAGCGGCGTTTCTCGCCCGGCGCTTGCACAAGGACATCAGGCCTGCTATCGTACTGCGAGGCTACCGCCGGGAGGCCGCCGAGGGCCCGCTCATCGTCTCGGACGGTGACACGGTTCGGGCGACACTGGACGAGGCGGGCGACGAAGCCCTGATGCTCGCCCAGAGTCTCCCCGGCTGCGCCGTTGCGGTCGGCAAGCGCAGGGAGCAGGTCATTGAGGCGCTGAGGGATCACACCGGCGCCCAGGCGGCCATACTCGACGACGGCTTGCAGTACTTCCGGATGCAGCGGCGGCTCGAGATCGTGCTTCTGGACGCCCTCGCCGACGCAGGCTCGTCACGGCTGTTCCCGGCGGGCAGACTTCGTGAGCCGTGGCGCAATTTGAGGCGTGCCCACCAGGTGTGGATCACCCACGCCGATCTCGCCGAGCCCGAGCGTGTCGAAGCTTTGAAAACGCTTGCCCACACGCACTGCCCGGAGGGGCTCGTCACGACCGCGCGGCATAGGCCCGGCGTTCTGCGTCCGCTGGACGCGGGCGGCGATGTGCCCGAATCCCTCGACGGACTCAGGGTCATCGCTCTCTCGGGCCTCGGCAATCCCGACGCTTTCGAGCGAGGGGTCGCTGAGCTGGGCGCAGACGTGTTGCCCTTGCGGTTCTCTGACCATCACCTGTACGGCGAAACCGACTACGCTCGCGTGACGGGTAGCGAGGACCTGGCGCGGGCCGACCTGATCGTGACAACGGAGAAGGACGCCGTCAAGCTGCCCCCGCCGCCATCTGGCTGCCCGGCGGTCGCTGTACTGGGCTGCGAGATGGAGTTGCTCGAAGGCGCTGAGGACGTCGAAGCTCAGCTAGCGCAGTTCTGTGCCGACATCAAGTCCTGACCTATC
>JALGSS010000993.1 GCA_029821745.1 Candidatus Zipacnadia bacterium | reverse complement strand
GGACGGGAAGCAGATTGACTACCTCACCGACTACATGGAGCAGGCCGACCTCATGTTCTGTGGATTGCCCCGGTTCCGGCGCGACGTCGGCCCGGGAGGCCTGGACGGGCTCTATGGCCTCGGGTACCTGCTCACGAAGCTGCACCAGGACCGGGTCGACGAGTTCCTCCTCGGCTTCTACGCGTACCTGGCCTTTAACATGGAGCGCGACACCTTCGCCTCGCGGGAAACCAATCTCATCTACGCCAGCGACTTGCACGTGCGCTCGGCGTACAGGGTCCCGGACATGAGCGACCCGATCCCGTGCTCCAGTGCAGTGCCGCTCTTGCTGCTCAGACACATGCTTGTCACGGAGCGCCTCGAAGGGCCCGGCATACCCTCAGGTCACCTTGATCTGCTGGTCGGGACACCGCGAGCATGGTTCCGGAATGGGAAGAGAATCCGCATTGAGAGGGCACCGACGCATTTCGGTGAGCTCTCCCTGGAGGTCACGTCCGAGGTGACTGAGGGGTGCATTGCGGCGGTCATCACGCCGCCGACCCGTGACCTGTGGAAGAGCCTGCGAATCCGCCTGCGTCACCCCGAGGGCAAGCCGATCCAGCGAGTGACCGTGAACGGACAGCCCTGGACGGACTTCGACGCGGCGAAGGAGCAGATCACGCTGGCGCCCGGCGAGACGGAGTACCGGGTCGTCGCGGAGTACTGAGGGCGAAGGCGAGCCGGCTTGGCCGGCTCGCCTTCCTTTACTCTTCTCCCAGGGGGCAGATGCGCGTGGGCCCGATGAGCCCGTCGACGACGTACTGGGCCCCGCCCGTCTCATAGCGCCCGATCCGCAGAGGCCGAAGCGACGGGACCATCGGCGCAGACGACACCAGTTCACCGATCTTCTCGCCATCCAGGTAGGCGCGCAGCGCCTTGCCGTCATACGTGCATTTCACGGAGTACCAGCGGTCCGGCTCCAGTTCCGGGTCGCAGTCCAGGGAGCCAACGCCGCCGATGTGCCGGCGGAGCTTCTTGCTGAGCACCTGCAGCATGAATCCCTCGCCCGGCCACAGGCCCTGGTTGATCAGCACCGGCATGCCCTCGACCGACCGCAGCATGAAGGACGTCTCCGCGGCGAACGTGTCCCCGAGCCACTCGCTGAAGGGCACTGTCAGTCCGCCACTCAGGTCGGCGGCGTTCCCGTGCGGCGTCTGCGCGATCTTCGGAGCCTGGTGCCAGACGGCGGTTTCTCCCTCAACAGCCACGCCGGTCGATGCCCAGTCCAGGTCCAGGCTTGTGTCTGACCTGGGAGTGGCGCGCAGGGCCATCCACGGCTCCAGCGCGTGACGGTACAGGCGCACGAAGTCCACATCGCCCTTGAAGGTCCATTCGGGCCCGACCTGATCATACCGGGCGATCGTGAAGTGAGACGTGGACGTATTCAATGGGCCGCTGACCGCCTGCTCGGCCACCAGAGCCCCGTCCAGATACTCGGAGAGAACCGCACCGTCATAGACGCAGACGATCGTGTGCCAGGTTCCCGGTCGGATGTTCACTCGGTGATCGAGGCACCCCGCGCCGCCCACGTAGAAGCGCAGATTCCGGCCCATCAACTGGACGAAGTACCCGGGCCCTTCCCACGCGCCCTGGCAGACCCGGACAACCTCATGCTGGAGGGGAAGCCCGCGAAGGCCGCCAAAGCGTACAAGAAGCTGACCACCTTCGTTGACGGACTTGACGACGCGCACAAGCTGGGTGATGTGCGCAAGAATCTGGCCCAGCGCCTGGAGGTCGCCGAAGAAGTCGAGACGGCGGCGAGGCGCATGGCGAATGCCGACCCCGCGGCGAACGCCAATGTCATGAACGAGGCCACGGGCGGCGAGATGGAGCAACTCGCGCGGAAGCCGAAGCTGGACCTCATACAGGAACAGAGGAGCCTCACGAAGTGAGCCCAGAGATCGTCAACGCATTGCAGACTGCGAAGGGGATGAAGGTGGGCAAGGTCACGCCGGAAACCATCGCGGCGCTATTCGGCTTCGGCCAGCCTCAGCACGCGGACCCTCTCCGCGGGGATCGGCACAACCACGCGCGCCT
>JALGSS010000992.1 GCA_029821745.1 Candidatus Zipacnadia bacterium | reverse complement strand
GACCGCTTCGAAGGGCTCGCGGTGCATGTGTACCGGTTCAAGTAGGGCAGGCCGCTTGATTGTGGAACTGCGGGCCGCGCAGGCTGACGGCCACGGCAGCATGAAAGGGCGACCAATCGTATGAGGCCCGAACCAGGCGACAAATCGTTGTTGGTGAACGCAGACGAGGTGGCCGCCGGCGTGCGTAGCATCGGCGTTGGCCCGGGCGATATCGTCATGTTCCACAGCTCACTGAGCAGCATGGGTCATGTCTGCGGCGGGCCGAACACCGTCATTGAGGGCTTCCTGCAGGCGGAGGGCTTCCTGCAGGCGGTCGGCCCGGAGGGAACTGCGGCCGTGCCGACGCTCTGGTGGAACGGCTCACAGGACCTCGCCGATTGGGACTGCGACGCCTCGCCGTCGTACCCCGGGATCATCACGGAGACCTTCCGCCGGCGTCCCGACAGCATCCGCAGCAACAACCCCACGCACTCAGTTTCAGCCATCGGCCCGCGAGCCGCCGAGCTGACGGCTGATCACGGCAGGTGGGGACTGCGGCCCTGTCTGTTCGGGGACGCGGCTTTCGCCGAAGCCGGCCCGTGGGAGCGCCTGTACCAGTGGGACGCTCACTACTGCTTCCTGGGCGTGGACTTCACGGTCAACACGATGGGTCACTACTGCCAGTCCTGCCTGGTCGAGTGGGCGCTTGCGCAAGCGCCGAAGGACCGCCGCGCGGACCTGGACTCTCGCATCTCCCGTTGGGAGGCCGTCCTTGAGTACTACCGCCGGACCCAGGCGGGCCTGAACCCGACGGCCGACTTCATGTGGCCCACGTATGACTTCAGGCTTATGGGCGAGTACCTTGCGGAACTGGGTCTCGTGCGGTTCGGGAAGATCGGGTCGGCGACCATCCGCGGGATCCGCTCGCGGGTGATGGTCGACACGATCCTGGAGACCTTGAAGTCCGAGCCGGAGAAGTGGCTGCCGGAGAGCTTCGTCGCGTGGTGGCACGAGGCGCTGGGGGAGTAGGAGTAACGGTCGCCGACGAGGACGCTGGGCGGTTGACTGCCTGGCTCGGGCGACTGAGATCCGGTCATGCCGGCTTGTCTGTTCGCGTGCCGGGAGGCGACGAAGATGTCCACAGTCATGCTGGAGATTGCCGTCATCCTCCTTCTGGTCTTCTGCAATGGCCTGCTGGCGATGGCGGAGCTCGCAGTCATCGCGTCTCGCCGCGCTCGCCTGCAGGAACTGGCCGAAGGCGGCACATGGGGAGCCCGGGCGGCCCTGCGGCTGGCTGAAGAACCCACGCAGTTCCTGGCGACCGTGCAGATCGGGATCACGCTGGTGGCCGTGGTCGCCGGTGCGTACGCCGGCGTAACCATCGGGGAGCAGTTGGCGCAGTACCTGCGGCGACTCCCAGCCCTAGCTCCCTACAGCGAGTTCCTGGGTGTGGGCTTGGTCGTCGCGACCACGACGTACCTGTCGCTCGTGTTCGGCGAACTGCTGCCGAAGCGCCTTGCTCTGATGTATCGGGAGCAGATAGCCGTGCGCATGGCGCCCCCGATGTGGCTGGTGCAACGCCTCGTGGCGCCGGTGGCCTGGATCCTCACGGCCTCTACGGCTCTCGTCTTGATGGTCTTGCGCCTGCACCGGAAGGCCGAGCCGTCCGTGACCCCTGGGGAACTGGTCCACATGGTGCGTGAGGGAGCCAGGGAGGGCGTCCTGGAGAACTCCGAGCGCGACATGATTGAGGGTGTGCTGAAACTGGATGCGCGAGCCCTCGGCGCAGTGATGACACCGCGGCACAGGATGGTCTGGCTGGACGTGGCCGATGACCCGATGGAAATGGTCCGCACCGTCACGGAGACAGGTCACAGCCAGTACCCTGTCTGCGAGGGAGGGCCCGACAGGGTTCTCGGCATCATTGCTGCGAGTGCCCTGCTCGCGGAATGCTGGCACGGCGCGCCTCCTGATCCGGTTAGTCACATCCGCCCCGCTGTCTTCCTGCCGGAGGGAGCTACTACCCTCGATGCCCTCGAGGCACTGCGCGACGCCGACGTGCGGCTGGTTCTGGTGGTGGACGAGTATGGGACGGTGCAGGGCCTATGCTCCATCAACGACATCCTCAAGACCCTTGTGGGCAGGTCATTTGGCGAGACGGATGAGCCCCGACCCACGGTGATACGCTGCACGGACGGCAGCCATCTCGTGGACGGCATGGTGACCATGGACGAACTGCAGGAGCACCTCGCCGGGGTCGCCGACGTGACGGGCCGATTCCCCTTCTATACCGTGGCCGGACTTGTCATGTCCGAGCTTGGCGCCATCCCTCAGGCGGGAGACACCTTCACCTGGCGAGGGCTGCGCTTCAGAGTGCAAGATATGGACAAACA
>JALGSS010000991.1 GCA_029821745.1 Candidatus Zipacnadia bacterium | reverse complement strand
GGGCGCGTGGACTCGCCGCCAACTATCCACGACGGCGCCGCGATCTTCGGATGCGCGGACGGGTACATCTACTGCCTCCGGGAGAGCGACGGGCAACTCGTGTGGCGGTTCCGGGCGGCGCCACAGGACTCGCTGATCGTGGCCTTTGAGCAGCTTGAGTCGCGCTGGCCCGTGCACGGGAGCGTGCTGATCCACGATGGTGTCGTCTACGCGATTGCCGGCAGATCGCTCTTCACCGACGGCGGCATGCGGCTGTGTCGAATCAATGCGAAAACCGGCAAGCTTCTCTCCCAGAAGACCCTCGACGAATTCGACCCCGAGACGGGAGAGAACATCCAAGTACACACCATGCGGCTGACGATGCCGGTCGCTTTGCCGGATGTGCTCTCCTCGGACGGCGAGCATGTCTACATGCGATCCCAAGTGTTCGACATGGCCGGGAAGCGCCTCGGCATTGCGCCGCACTCCGCGAAGCTCGGCGGCCACGCGGCCGTGCAGGAGGGCCCCACGACGCACCTGTTCTCGCCAACCGGCTTCCTCGACGGCACCTGGTTCCACCGCTCCTACTGGGTGTACGGGCGCAGCTTCGAGGGCGGCTGGAACGGGTACTATCTCGCCGGCAAGAGGGTGCCATCCGGGAAGATCCTCTCCTTCGACGGGGAGCATGTCTACGGCTACGGACGACAGCCCCAGTACCTCAGGTGGACAACCCCCATGGAGTACCAGTTGTTCGCCGCGCCCACGGGGCCGGAGGCTGAGGAAGCCAGAAAAGCCGAACCGGACGAGGGAGCGCTGGTGCGGGTCGAGAAATCCAAGAGCCAGAACCCGACGAACAAGCCCGTGACGGTCACGGCGTGGGTCAAGAGTGCACAGCCGGGCGGTGTGGTACTCGCGCGGGGAGGCGGCGTGCTGGGCTACTCTCTCTACCTCAAGGGCGGCGTCGCGCATTTCGCCACGCGGGCCGACAACAAGGGATGGCGTGTCTCGGCGAAAGGGAAGATGCCTGAGGGCTGGGTGCACCTGGCCGGGATGCTGACGTCGGAAGGGCAGCTTCGACTGTACGTGAACGGGGCCCTCGCAGGGGAAACCAAGGGCGCGAAGCTGATCCCCAAGGACCCCGCAGACGCCCTGCAGATCGGTGCCGACGAAGCAAGCCAGGTGGGCGACTACAGTGAGGGCTTCCCCTTCAAGGGGATCATCGACGAGGTGCGCATCTACCACGCTGAGCTGTCGGAGGAGACCATCCGCAGGCAGGCCCAGGGCGCCGAGGAAGACGAGAGCAGCGCCGCCTCACTGGTCCTGCACTACACGTTCGACAAGGGACAAGCCGCCGACGCCTCCGGGAACAAGAACCGGGGCACGGTCATTGGGGCTGTGGCCGTGGAGGGTAAGATCGGCGCTGGGCTACGCTTCTCCGGGATCCTCCCGGATCAGCCGAAGACGAGCGTCGCGTACGAGTGGTCGACGCAGATCCCGATGTTGGTGCGCGGCATGGCGGTGGCCGGAGGCACCCTCTTCATCGCAGGGCCCGATGATGTGCTCGACGAGCCGAGCGCGCTGAAGACTCTCGATGAACCGGAGACGCGGCAGAAGTTGGAGGAGCAAGCAGCGGCCCTGGCCGGGCAGTCCGGAGGCGTGCTGCGGGCAGTCTCGGCCGCAGATGGGGCAACACTGTCCGAATCCCGCATCTCCACGATACCTGTCTGGGACGGGCTCGCCGTTGCCGGGGGACGTCTATACATGGCTGGAACGGACGGTGCGCTGCGCTGCTACAGCGCCCAGTGACCCCAAAGGCGGGCGGGGATCAAGATGCTCCCCGCCCGCCGCATCAGAACGTAACGAATCCGCCCGCTTCATCAGGGCGCTCGGCAACGGGCACCCAGTCCTGGACGTGTGCCTCCCAGTCCCACGTGGTCAGCAGGTCCAGGCCTGAGTAAAGCGGGTTGAGCACGCAGTTGCACGGCCCGTTCATGAAGGCGATCAGGTCCAGCACGTAGGACGCGGTGATGTACTCACCGACGTGCGGGCCTTCCACGTGTGCTCGCCCGAAGACGCCGAAAACCATCGGCCCCTTCAGCGC
>JALGSS010000091.1 GCA_029821745.1 Candidatus Zipacnadia bacterium | reverse complement strand
ACGAGACGCGGGATCGACGGGTTGATTTCCGCGCCGTCAATCTTCTTCGCGTCCACCGCCAGCGCCAGGAGGACATCCAGCCCGCCCCCGGGACCGATCAACAGCACGCTCTCGGGCTTGGTCTCATAGAAGGCATAGAACCCGATGAATGTGGTGAGGCGGTTCAGTATCTTGTCGAGGTCGCCATCGAACTTGATCATGTTCGTGGGGACCTCGCCGTCCGTGTACAGGTATAGGTCGTCGGTGCCGACGTTGGAGACGACGTCGGTGCGCGCGAAGGCGTTCCACTCGGTATCAACGATCTTGGCGCCGATGCTATCGTCACCAAGCTCCTGGAACAGTGGCTTGGCGTTGGGATCAAAGACCAGGGGCATCACGGGCAGGTCGATGAGTGCGCCGCCCCGATTGAGGAAGACGAGGGCGAGCACGAGCACCGTCACAACTCCGGGGAAAGGCGCCAGCCTGGGGGATTCAGAGGTGATGGCGAACACTACCACGCCAACCCCGACGACGGCGCCCCATAAGATCCCCGCATTGATTCCACCCGTGAGTTGCAGGGCGCCAATGACGAGGAAGCTGCCGAGGGCCGCGCCGAATAGGTCGGCGAAATACAGCCGGCCGCCCTGGGAGGAATGCGCCGCAAAGGCGTGGCTCAGGAACGCTCCCGCCACGAGGAAGGGCGGGATGCAGATAGCGGTCACGACCCAGACCGAGGTCAGAAGCGCTGAGAGCTGCGTCGCGAACAGCAGGTAGTACGTCAATGGCATCAGGACAGCCACAAGGCTGCCGCTGATCACGAGGACCGTCCGGGTCGGAGTCTTCTTGAGGAGAGTGCGGCGCAGCAGGAAGTCAAGCAGGCCGCCTACGCCGGTTCCGCACGTCGCCAGAGAGATAGCAAGGAAGACGAAGTGGAACCTCAGCAGAACTGAGAACGCGCGTGTAAGCGCGACCTCGAACCCGAGCACGGCCATCGCCATCGCGAACACCGCGACGAGCAACGACCATGGCGGTCGCGCCCGCTCCGCTCCGTTGTCTTCGGGCACTGCGCTCCAGCCCTTCCTACTGCCGGTCACGCGAGCCTACTCAGCCGGCTCGTCAGCCTTGTCCTGCTCGTCTTCCAGATCGTCGGGCAACCACTTGTCGCGTTCCTCGTCGGTCAGATTGCGCGTGTTCCGGCACTTCGGGTACCCCGCGCACCCGAAGAAGGGACCACGTCGCCCGAAGCGGACGACCAGGTTCTTCTTCTCGCACTTGTCGCACAGGATATCGGTCTCGATGGCCTGGCGTCTTGGCTTGGCGTCGCCCTTCAATGGGCGCGTATACTTGCAGTCCGGGTAGCCGGTGCAGCCGATAAACTCCTGGCCGCCACGCCCCTGGCGGACGACGAGGTCCTTGCCGCATTCCGGGCAGGCTTCGCCCGTCGGCTTGGCCTCGACCTTCGGGAGGATGTCGCCCGTGAGGTCACGCTTGTACTTGCACTCGGGGTAATTCTCGCAGCCGGCGAACTTCCCGTAGATCGAGAAGCGCTCATACAGTTGGCCGCCACAGTCCGGGCACTTCTCGCCCTCAAGAGCTTTGAAGGGCGCGTCCTGGGCCGCGTCGAGTTGCTCCTTGAAGGGCCCGTAGAAGTTTTCCAGCAGGGCGACCCAGTCGCCTCCCTGCTCGACTTCGTCCAACTCTCCCTCGACCTGCGCGGTGAAGTCGATGTCGATGATCTTGGGGAAGGTCTCGACGAGGTAGTCGTTGACGGCCAGACCCGTCGGCGTGCAGAAGAACTGCCGCTGCTGCATGCGCGCGTACTTGCGCTGGCGGAGCGTCTCGATGATCTGCGCGTATGTGCTCGGGCGGCCGACGCCATTCTCCTCAAGCGCGCGGACCAGGCTTGCCTCCGTGTACCGCGGCGGGGGCTTGGTGAAGTGCTGCTCCGGCGCCACGTCGATGAGGCGCAGATCGGCACCTTCCTCCAGGGCCGGCAACTGCTTGTCGTCGTCGCTGGTCGTCCCGAGGACCGCGAGGAACCCGGGGAACTTCATGACCGATCCCGTGGCCCGCAGACCGTATGGCCCAGCCTCAACCAGCACGGTCGTCTGGTCATACACAGCAGCGGCCATCTGGCTGGCCACGAACCGTCGCCAGATGAGGTCGTACAGCTTGAACTGGTCGTCGTCCAGCAAGTGCCTGAGGCTCTCCGGCTCACGCTCAACGTACGTGGGGCGGATCGCCTCGTGAGCGTCCTGTGCGCCCTTGGCCTTCTTGCCTTTCGCCCCCGGCCCGACGAAGGAGTCGCCATGCTGCTTCTTGATGAGATCGACGGCCGCATCCCGGGCCTGACTAGCGACCCGCGTCGAGTCGGTTCTCATGTACGTGATGAGGCCGACCGTACCCTCGTCCATATCGATGCCCTGGTAGAGCTGCTGGGCGATGAGCATGGTCTTGCGGGCCGAGAAATTCAACTGGTTCGCCGCGGCGCGCTGGAGCGTACTTGTGATTAGAGGCGGCTGTGGGTTCCGCCGTCGCTCCTTGCGCTCGATGGAGGCGACCTTGTAGGCAGCCTTGCGCAACTCCTCGACGATCGGCTCAACCTGCTCCCCGGTCTTCAGCTCGAGGTCCTCGCCGTCCTTGGTCTTTAGTTCAGCTTCGAACTGCCTCTCGTCCTCATCCGGCGTCAACGAGGTCGTGACGGACCAATACTCCTCGGGTGTGAACGCAGCGATCTCTCGCTCGCGGTCACAGAGGAGTTTGAGGGCCGCCGACTGCACGCGCCCTGCGCTGAGGGACGCTGTCTTCCGACCCCGGGCCGCGAACTTCTTCCACAGAAGGGGGCTGAGCATGTAACCGACGAGGCGGTCGAGAACGCGCCGAGCCTGCTGGGCGTTCACGCGCTCCATGTCGATCTTGCGTGGGTTCGCGAGCGCTTCCCGCACCGCGCTCTCCGTGATCTCGTTGAACTCGATCCTGTCGGCCTCCGACAAGCCGAGAGCCTCCAGCAGATGCCAGGCAATCGCCTCGCCTTCGCGATCAGGGTCAGAAGCGAGGTAGACGTGATCGACACCCTTGAGCTGCTTCTTGAGGTCCGCGAGGACTTTCTTCTGTCTCGCGTCGGTGGTGTAGTGGGGCGCGAACCCGCTCTCGACATCCACGGCGATCTCTGATTCAGGCAGGTCCCGAACGTGGCCCATCGATGCGAGCAGCTTGTACTCAGCACCGAGGAAGCGCTTCAGGGTACGCGTTTTGGTTGGCGACTCAACTATGATTGCAGCTTTGGCCACACGGCATGCACTCCAGGTAGAAGGACTTCACTCAACTGTGTACGGCTGGCGGGTCGTCATCGGGGCAGTCCGCCGGCCCGCCGTCCTGCGGCCCACTTGATGCGCCGCAGCTCGCATCGGGTCGAAACCGGCTAGAGCCGCACAAAGGTGCTGCCGGGCAGCCGGCGCACGAGCCCCTTCATCTCCAGGATCATCAGCGCCGCCGTGACCTTTGAGGCCGGCAGGTCGGCGCGACCGACGACCTCGTCGACGTGTCGCGGCTGGAAGGACAAGTTCTCAAGTATGCGTTGCTCGTCGGCCGGGAGATCTTCGACGGAGAGTTGCCGGCGTTCCGGCACGGCCTGCAAGAGGATGCCCAGACCCTCCACCACATCCTCCGCGTACTCGACGAGCTGCGCGCCATCCTTGAGCAACGCATGGCAACCCCGGCTCAGGGGCCGGGTAACATCCCCCGGGACCGCGAACACTTCACGGCCCTGCTCTCCGGCCAGTCGAGCGGTGATCAGCGCGCCGCTCTTCACGGGCGCCTCGACAACGATGACTCCCAGGCACATCCCGCTGATGATGCGGTTGCGCGCGGGGAAGCGCTCCCGCGTCGGTGGCGTGCCGAAGGCAAACTCCGACACGACGGCCCCCCCATCCGCGATCCTGTCTCGTAGTTCCCTGTGTTGCCGCGGGTAGGTGATTTCCGGGCCCGTGGCCATGACGGCAACCGTGCGTCCCCCCGCGTCCAGCGCTCCTTCGTGGGCCTCCCCATCAATACCCAGCGCCAGTCCGCTCACGATCGTGAAGCCGCGACGCGCCAGATCCTCCGCCAGTCTGTGCGCGACCGTGCGCCCGTAGCCCGAACACTTGCGCGTGCCCACGATGGCAACGCTGAGTTCATCTCGTTGCTGTAGATCTCCCTGGACGAAGAGCAGGGGCGTAGCGTCGTGCGTGTCTTTCAGCAGCGCGGGGTATTCCCGAGACGAGTAAGGCACGGGCGTGATCCGCAGGGCCTCGCACTGTCGATGGATCTCCGACAGGTCCACGGACCTGTGCGCCTCGCGCAGCTTGCAGATGTGTGCCGTCGTGATACCATCCACGCTGCCGAGTTCTGCATCCGTCGCGCCGACTGCGCGCTCAGCGCTCCCAAGACCATCCAGGAGCATGAACTGGCGCTTCGGGGACAGCCCGCTCGCGTTCAGCAGTAGGAATGCGTCCAGTTCGACGGCGCTGAACTCGGGCAAGCTGGTGCGGGCCTCTCTGTTTGGCTCTCGTCAAGAAAAAAGACGCCAAGAGGGATGTCCCTCTTGTCGTCAGGAGAACCGCCGGCAGGTTAGACGTCGACGCGCTCCGCCTCAGACACCGTCCTCGTCCTCGTCTTCTTCCTCAAGCAGCAGATCATCGGTCATCGTGGCCAGACTCTCCGGCGTATCGGCCGGAGGCGCTTCGGTAGCCGCCACGGCCGCCTGCAGATCGTCGATCTCGCTCTGCAGGTTCGCGATCGTCTCGTCACGCGCCTGAAGCCGGGCCTTCTGTTCGTTGAATTTCTCTATCGCCCTGTCGAGCTTCGCATTGGCTGCCTTTACCGCGACCCGTTGCGTGGCCCACGGCGCCCAGGCAGCGATGGCCATTATGGTCGCTCCGACCATTGCGCCGATTAGGGGCAGGAACCCGATGGGAACATCGCCAATCCACATTGGCGGGCCGCCAAGTTGGAAGGTGATGACGTCGGCCCGCGCGCCCTGGTTCCACATCAGGAAGGCTGCGCAATAGAGCATCAACGCCAACAGCGCTGCGACCATGATGATGGACCTGACCACCGTGAAACCTCCAGGCAAGTCTCCGATTTGGACAACTCAAGTGCGTCAGACGAAACGGTCGAGGCATACTGACCGTTGCCCCGTCAGGGCATTCCGGGCATTCCTCCGCCGCCCGGCATCCCAGGCATTCCGCCACCAGGGCCCATCATTCCACCGGGCATGCCGCCAGGGCCCATCATTCCGCCGGGCATTCCACCGGGGCCCATCATCTCACCCGGCATTCCGCCGCCTCGTCGTCCGCGGCGACCGCGCCTGGTGCCCTGCGGGGTAGCCTTGGCCGGAGAAATCGAGTTGTCGACGGTGAAGGCCGCAGACGCAGCGCCCTGATTGCCGCTCCAGTCGGTGGCGGTGAAAGTGAGAACGTAGTCCCCGTCAGGAAGGTTCCGGGACCTGCTCCCCTTGTAGGTTTCGCAGATGGCCCAGATGTAGGTGCCTTTGGCGTCGTAAGCAGCTTCCCAGCGCGCGCCGGCGTCACCGCTTGAGAGTTGAGCATTGATACTCTCGGTGTCGATTCCGCAACCTGCGTCGAACGCTTTCAGGCGCACGTAGATCGGTAATGCGCCACGTATCTTGGGCTTGCGGTCGGCCTTCGCGGCATCATCGACACTCGGGGCGATCACGAGCCGCTGCTGGCTCCGTGCCTGGCCCGAACTGGGTATCTCGATCTCGGCGTCGGTAAATTCGGGCGGGACCGCGTCGCCGGCCTTGGTGCTGAACGAGTAAAGGGCTCCGTCATTGCCCAGCACGTACAGCGTGTCACCGTCCGGCGAAGCGCCCGACATGACGACCTGCTCGAAGACCATGGTCGGGAAAATGATCGGCCTGACGGAGTACGATCCGCTCGTCTGCCTCCCGCCCATTGTGCTGCCGCCCCGTGTTCGGCTGCTGCGCGAACTCATGCCACGCGCCCCAGCCCCACCAGTGGTTCCGCCGCCTGCGAGGCTGGCCTGCAACTGTGCGACGGCCATGGCCACGGCTTCCCGCTCCTGGTCAGTCGTGGTCTCCTGCCCGGCCAGTTCGGAGAGGTCATAGTGCCACAGTAGCGTCCCGTCCTCAATGCTCAGTGCATTAAGCTTCCGGGGCCCCGAACGACAGATGACCGCGTCGCCGGCGACGACAGGCGCGCTGCGGACGGCCTCATGAAGGCCGTCGATCGCGATGCCCTCGGGTTTGGAGGCTCCGCCGTCGCTTTCCTCCTCAGGCACCTGCCAGAGCAGGTAGTCGGCCTCGGCGTTCCAGTAAGAGATGTTGCCGGTGGCAGCTATGTCGAGGGCGTATACCTTGCCCTCATCGTCCGCCACGATGATGCGGTCACCGGTGATTGCCGGCGCCCCGATGATTTCACCCTTGGCCTCAAAACGCATCCGGACATAGCCCTGCGCGCCATGGTCGCACGCGTACAGGTACTTGCCGGCGGCCACGAAGACTTTTGAGCGCGAAACCACAGGCGAGATGAGCAGGTCCTTGTTCTCCAGAGTAGTCTTCCAGATCAAGCGGCCGCTCTTCTCGGACAGCCCGTAGACGCAACCGTCCAATGAGGCAACATAGATGCCATGGTTCCAGTAGGCGGGCGCGCACACGATCTGGTCCCGAGTGCGGAAGTCCCAGATCTTCTCCTGGGTCTCCAGGTTGATCGCGTATATCCAGCCGTCGCTGCCCCCGAAGAACACAACACCGTCGTGGTACAGCGGGGAGGACTGCACGCGCGTGGGCAGTTGCTGCTCTATCTGGGATTTCTTGAGTTTGGTGTGCTCACGCGTGAGGTTGAACTCGCCGACGATCTTGCCGGCCTTCTCCCCGAGCTCCACGAAGTAGAAGACGCCGTTGCGGCAACCGAATGCGGCCATGCCGTCCTTGATGACGGGCGTGGAATCGACGGCTGCGGGCACGTCAAGCGGCTTGTCCCACTTTGCGGCGCCCGTCTTGGCGGATACCGCATACATCTTGTCACTCACGAAGAAGTAGACGCTGTCGCCATCGGAGACGGGCGTGGAGACAAGGTGCTGCGCTGTGGGTGTGCGCTGCTCCACTGTGTGCTTCCAGTTCAGAACCAAAGGCACAGTCAGCGCATCAGGCGGCCCGCCGGTGTGGGTCGCATCGTGGAGAAACATCGACGCCGTATCTTCGCCCTGTTCCTGGTCACCTGGGGCTGCGTTCTGGGCGAGCACCGTCAAGGGAACGAGTGCGGTGAGAATGATCAGCGCTATCGCCACAGCAGCGACTGGCACGCGCATGTACAGTAGCCTCCTGGACATCGTCTCATGGGCCGGATTGTAGCGCGTCCGGCAAGGGCCCGCATTGAGATCCGTTGTCGCTGTCTACCTGTCTATGACTGCCTTACAGCATCGGTGAAGCGTTTCTCCTGCGCCGACAGGCGCTCGAGACCGTACTTCGCTTCCATGTTGTTGGGATAGGTCGCCACCGCGATCCGGTAGTGGGCCATCGCCTCGTGCAAGCGGCCCTGCACCTCGTAAACCTGCGCGAGATGGGCATGAGTATCGGCGATCTTGCTCGGGATGTCCTTGGGCGCGTTCTTCAGCGCTCCCTTGAGCGCCTCTTCGGCTGCTCGCCAGTCTTCCATCCCGCTATAGGCCGCCGCCAACAGTCGCTGCGCCTCGTAGAAGTCCGTCCGGAGCTTCAAGGCTTCGTTGAGTATCTCCACCGTCTTCTCGTACATCTTCCGTTCCTGTCGCGTGCGAGCGATTAGGAACAGAACATACGGCCGCTGGCTGGTGGTATTGGCAATGGAGGACTTAGGCAGGAGTTCAAGAGCACGCATGTACTCGCGCTCCGCCCGTCCCCAGGACTGCAGCCCGTAGAGGGCATTGCCCAAGTTGACGTAGGACTGGAAGTCTCTCGGCGCTGTATCGATGGCCTCGAAGAAGGTCGCTGAGGCATCCACACACTTGTTCCGGAAGTACTTCACGAGCCCTGTGACATTGAGCGCCACGAGACTTTTCTTGTCTAGCAGCAGGGCCTTCTTGGCCGCATCGTCAGCCTTGTCTAGTTCGTCGAGGCCCAAGTATGAGCGGGACAGGTGGGCCCACAGTTCGGCATTCTCCGGCTCAAGGGCCAGAGCGTCCTGCTCGAGGAGGTCACGCGCAGTCGCGAAGGCCTCGAGCTTTGTCGCCTGTTCGGGCGCCTGTTCGCCGAGGCTCAGCCACGCGTCGGCCTTATGCAGCATCGCCGGGACGTACGTGGGGCAGAACATCAGGGCCTTGTCGAACTCCTCGATGGCCTCCTCGTGGGTGTGAGACTCGATCCCACGGGCCTTATCCGTCGCGTATGTGTTGGCCTCATACAGGTAGACTTCACCGAGGCCGTCAAAGATCTTCGCGGTCATGGGGTCGGGCTCCGGGGGCGGCTGCAGGTCGTCAATCTTGGCGTCCTTGGGGATGCCGAGGACGAAGAGAGCCCGTGCGTAGCCATCCAGTTGCTTCTCGGGATCGAGTTGGTCTAGTTGGGCCTGTGTCTGCTGCACGCCGCCTCGCTGGGTCTGGAGCCCGCCACGCCCCTGCTGAGTACCACGCATGCTCACCGGCGGCGGGAGCTTGTCACCCTCAGCAGCATAGAACTGGTTGATCGCCGAAAGCAGCAGCCCCTGCTCCTCGAACAGGTGCTTACCGTGCAAGAAGTAGCCGCGGGCGATGCGCCCCCAAGCGTCGACATCGTCCTCGGTGCCCTCGCCCTCACGAGGCTTCATGGCTCGCCGATACGCGTTGCGCATGGCGGACCAGTCCTCCATGCCCTCATGGGCGTCTCCGAGGGCCTTGTACATGTCGGGCCACATGTGCAGGTCGAGGGCGAATTCCTGAGCGCGCGCGTAGGTCTGGATGATCTGCTCGAGGGTGTCCTTCTCCGGTCGCGCTTTCCCATTGCGCAGCGCCCAGATCTCCTTGCGCAGCTCGTCCCAGTTCTCAACGATCGTGGACGCGCGATAGGGATCCTCAGGGAACGCGACGTCGTACTCCAGGCGCAGCAAGTGGAAGATCTTGTCGCGCCATTCCTCCAGCGTGGTTATTCCCTGTTTCAGCAGCTTGACGGCCTCCTCGTACTCACCTGTGGCGATGAGCGAACGCGCCAAGAGGTACGTCGCTTCCACGTAGAGGGGCTCTTCCATCAGGACGCGCTTGAGGACGGGCATGGCGTCCTGATATCGGGCTGCCTTGTAACAGACTCGTGCCAGCCCAACCTGGGCTGGGCCGCGGTCGACCAGGCGTTTGAGTGACAACTCCTGGCGATAGGCCCGCTCGGCTTCCTGCAGGTCGCCTTCTGCTTCGGCGATCCGTCCCAAGCATAACGAGATGCCGGGGCGCGAAGGCGCCAGTTCCATCGCCTTGCCAAGAGCTTCCCGCGCCTCGGAGAAGTCGCGGGCGCCCTGGACGTGCGGGCCGGCGAGACTGCCATGCACGAATTCAAACTGCGAGACGCCAAGGTAGTACCACGCAGTCTGCCAGTCCGGGTGGGCCTCGACTACCTGCGTCAGGTAGTCGATGGCGCGATCATACTCGCCTCTCTGGTATGCTTCGATACCTTCGATGAACTCGTCTGCGTCCTCTTGAGCAATCGCCGAAGCGCCTGGCAGCATAAACGACAAAGCCACCATCGCTGCGACAACGAGGCACCACGTCCTCGTCATCGGACAGCTCCCCTTTGGCTTGGACAGTTGGAATCGCTAGGCGCAAGAATTATATGGCAATCGGAATACACTGTCAACGCGCGGCAAGCAGCCGGTCAACTGACCAGGGCACTCGGTCGGGTGCGCCCGGGGCCGAAGTGGCCGGTTGTGCCCCTTGACGGGCAGGAGCGCCGTGCCGCAAATGAGCCGCAATCCGCCGGGCGATATGGCTGTGTCCCAGCACTCCAGAGACCATTCGCCAGGGGGGCCTCCCACTCCTTCACGGTCCGCACAAGTCTCTCACGTGGGCCAAGTTGACGCTGATCCGGCGGGGTTGTATCATCCGTGTCACATTGCTTGGCGATCGCCTGAACGATCGCCCGTACTGAGCACGGAGGAGTCGGCCCCATGTGGATCAGCAGCATCCTGGAATCAATCGGCGATACGCCGATGCTGAAACTGTCGCGTGTCACTGATCAGAACATCTTCGGGAAAGCAGAGTTCCTTAATCCGGGCGGAAGCGTCAAGGACCGCGTGGCGCTCAACATGATTGAGCGTGCCGAGCAGGAGGGCAAGCTCACGGAAGGGTCTATCATCTGCGAGCCCACGTCCGGCAACACGGGCATCGGCGTCACTCTCGTCGGAGTCCACAAGGGCTACCGTGTCATGATCGTGATGCCTGAAAACATGAGCGAGGAACGCAAGAAGCTGATCACGGCGCTCGGGGGAGAACTAGTGCTCACACCCGCCGAGGACAGCATCCAGGGCGCAGTGGACAAGGCCGGGGAGATCGCCGAGAGCAACCCGTGCGTGTTCATGCCCCAGCAGTTCGAGAACCCGCATAACCCCGAGATTCACTACACCCAGACGGCTCCCGAGATCTGGGCGCAGATGGAGGGCAAGGTCGACGCCTTCATCGCCGGCATCGGCAGCGGCGGTACGTTCCAGGGCGTGGCGAAGTTCCTGAAGGAGCGCGACCCGAACATCCTGTGCGTCGCCGTCGAGCCGGCCAATGTCTCAGCGATTCTCGGTCATGAGCCCGGTTGAGCCCGGTCTGCACCAGATCCAGGGCATCGGCGACGGGTTCATCCCGGCGGTGCTCGACGTGGAGTACGTGAACGAGGTTATCGAGGTCACCGACGACGACGCCATCGCGACAGCGCGGCTGCTTGCGCAGAAGGAAGCCTGTCTGGTGGGCACCTCCGCAGGCGCGAACGTCTGGGCGGCGATGCAACTGTCGATGCGTCTCCCGCGAGGGCGCAATATCGTCACGCTGCTTCCCGACCGCGCGGAGCGATATTTCAGCACCGCGTAGCTCCCAACCCCACAGGCTCCAGACCCCGTTTTCCGCGCCGGGTCCTGCCCGGAGACGGAGGGAACGCTCAGACCGGGCCGCACGAGCCGAGGTCGATCATGGTTCGCCGACGACCAGGCAGGGGAAGTCAGGACGGCCGACATCCATGTCAGGCCAGCCAGCGTCAAGTTCCTTCCAGTTGGCCCGAGCATGCCCCGCCAGCACCTCTGAAGGGGACCGCAGCCCGCTCTTCATCCACCGGAATAGGGCAGAGACGAACCGCAGCCATTGGGCGTAGTTGATGGATAGTGGGTTACCCGCATAGATGGCCACCTTGCCGGCGTTGGCCGCCGCCGCTAGGCCGTGCGCTCCGAGTGCCAGAGCCTGGAACCGTGGGTGGTCCGAGATCCGCTCGGAGCCACTGATTTCGGCTTCCCTCGCCGCCATCTGTTCATACTCCGGGTCGAGCTTCTGACGCAGAGAGAAGTAGCCTCGCAGCATCACTTCCGCCGCGGCGACGGAAGTGCCCATGGTGAGGAAGTGCCGCGAGTCGTACCCCTTGAGATACATGAAGCGGGCCAGGTCGGCAACGGTCCTTTCCTTCTCACCGAAACTGCCGAATTTGAAGAGCTGCAGCAGTGACCAGCCCGGCGCAGGGATCCCCATCTTGGTGAAGCCATCCGAGAGGAGGTGCATGATCTGCCATGTGAAAGCAGTGAGCGGGTTGTAGTCCGGCAGTCCTGTCCCCGACAGTGAAACGACCCTCCCATCCGTCGAGATCGCCGTCAGTCCTCCCCGCATGATGTCGATCGTGCCGATGACGAGACCCACCAAGGGGTCATGTCCGAACGTCTGCAGACGATGGGTCTTCGGCCCGAAGCCCGGGATGTGCTCCGCGACCTGCGAGACCTCGTCATAGGACGTCCGAAAATGCCGAGC
>JALGSS010000990.1 GCA_029821745.1 Candidatus Zipacnadia bacterium | reverse complement strand
GGGGGGGAAAGGCACACGCGACGGTCTCACCCCCTCCCCAACCCTCCCCCGTCAAGGGGGAGGGGGACGACGGTGACATCGCCCTGTCACATTGGCCACGCAAAGGTCAATAGGGAGACAGGGCGGCGCGCCACACGCACGCGTTTCCATCGGGGGCTGGCGCCGTGTCCCGTCAGCCGCACCGGCTGTGGAAGAGGCGCGCGCTGTGAGAGGCCGCCCTGCCGGGGGTGAGTCAAGGTCATGGAGGAGGTGAAACACGTCTACGGGCCCGTTCCGTCGCGTCGCTTGGGGCGATCGCTCGGCGTCGACCTCGTCCCGTTCAAGACCTGTACCTACGACTGCATCTACTGCGGCGGCATAACGGGGCTTGATGCCGAAGTCGCCAAGATCAAGAGGGTGGCTGCTGAGATCCAACCCGACAGGGTGCAACTCAATACGGCGGTGCGTCCCACGGCAGAAGATTTCGCCTTCGCCCTCTCGCCGGAGGCACTGAACAGGCTGGCCGGCCTGCTGGGCCCCGAGGTCGAGGTCATATCGGAGTTCCGCAGCGCCGAGGACACGGAACAGTCCCAGGCCAAGCGTGAGGACGTCCTGGGCCTGCTGGCGAGACGGCCATGTACGCTGAGCGATGTCGCTTCGGCGCTCAAGTTGCACCTCAATGAAGCGACGAAATACCTCACTGAACTCGAGCGCGAGGGGTTGGTGCTCCTCAGGCGCCACCGTGATTCCGTCTACTATCGGGCGCGGAGAGGAACGTCGAAGACGGAACCGCGCGAAGAGAGAGACTGAGCGAACTGGCTCCCGGGGAGCGCGCGCAAACCAATCTGCAGCGAAGCCGAATGGATGAAGAGCCTCTGGTCTTCGCCGGTGGAAGGCTGCGTGTCCGTAGATCCGCGTTATGCCCCTGCGCCGCTTTTCCTCGTCATCCCCTTTCTCGCTTCGATGCTGGGTATGGGGGCTCAACCATACATCCCGATTCTCTTTCCGGAGCGGGATGGACTTGAGAAGCGAGGCCATTCCGTTGGGCATATCCTTAAACGTGCTCACCATCTCCTCGGCAACCGGGCGTAGGTGCCGAAGCGGCTCGGAATCCCCGGCAAGAGCGCGTCGTGCAAGACGGGCACATCGCCCCAGGCAGTCGTGGCGAAGCTCCCCGCGCCGGGCGCAATGCCCCATCCGGAGGGGCGTGAATTGCCCGGATTCCTAGTGGGAAACAGGAAATTCGTTGCGCGCATTCCCCCCCTGCCGGAACAGGTGGCCGGCGTAACTTCTGTGACCACATCGGACTGCATCACGCCGCCCGCCAATCGTGGTTGGTATCGTCAGCCGCAGGCCAGGCGCTATCGAGGATTATGGGACCCAATTGGCCCGCCGTTTGCAGAACCTACCGTCTGGGCGGGGTTCCAGTGATGCGGACACGAAGCGTTCTCGTCGTCGACGGCGATCCTCAGTACCGTGAGGGATTGGCTGAAAACTTGGCGCGTTTGGGCATAGGCGCATCGGTCTGCGGCGGGATGTCGGCGGCACGGGATCTCATGGGGCAAGAGGAGTTCGCCTGCGCGGTTGTCGACGTCCTGATTGACGAGGGTGACGGTCTCGAGGCCGTCAGAGAGATCCGTGAAACGGCCCCGACGACACCGATTGTTGTCACGGCGGCCGAGAACACGCACGAACTGGAGGCGCGCGTTCGAGACCTGGACGTCCTCTTCTACCACGTCAAGGGCTTCAACCGGGAGGAACTGCTGGAGGCCGTCGGCGAGGCATTGGGTGGACGTGCGGTTCACGAGAAGATCCTGGTCATCGACGACGACCCCGACTATCAGGAAGCCGTCAAGGCAATTCTCGAGAGCGGTGGGTACACCGTCGTGGCCGCCTTCAGCAAGGAAGAGGGGATGGCCAAGGTCAAGAGCGAGGACCCGGACGTGATCGTGCTGGACATCATGATGGACCGGTCAACGGACGGGTTCCATTTTCTGGCTCTTCTCCGAAAAGTGTACCGCGTGGATGCGGTCCAGAGCGATGTCCCAACCCGATGGGATTTATCGCTTTACGGCCAACGGCAGGTTGGGGCTTCTCAATGCGG
>JALGSS010000989.1 GCA_029821745.1 Candidatus Zipacnadia bacterium | reverse complement strand
GGTTTCCCTCCGCGAGGCGAGAGCGGGGAGGCAACGCAGCCGGGCATGGCGAACAGCAGTGGTGCCGGTATGCGCAAAGCCAACCGGCATGCGCGACGCAGTCTGTGCGTAGCCGGACGAGGACAGGAGACAGGGATGAAACTCATGGGCTTGTGTCTGATCGCAGGGGTCTTGCTCGCGACAGCACTCGGCGCGCAGGAGAACCCCTTCAGTGAGGGCAGCCTACTGCATCTGGACTTCAATCAGGATGTGGATGGGCGATTCGTCGATGCGCAGTCGGGCCTGGCGTGCGAGGTGAAGGGTACAGCCCGCAAGCAGGACGGCGCGGTGCAGATCAGCCAGTTCACCGCGTTCTCTGTTCCCGAGTTCGACGCGAGTGAGATCGTGGAGGATCTGACGCTTTCCGCCTGGGTGGCACCCTCGGAGCGACCGAACGCCTACCAGACTCTCCTGTACAAGGGCAAGCGACAGGGCGCGGCGGTGCAGGAGATTCACTTCTTCCTGTCCCTGTTCGCCGGGCGGCCCGAACTCAAGTTCAAGGACGAAAACGGCCGCTGGCGAGGGATCATGCGCAACGGGGATTTCTTCTCGATTCCCGGGTCTGATAGCGTTCCACTCGCCGACGTGCCGGCTCTGGACACGCTGCGCTGGAACCACGTGGCGGCGACCTTCACCCGTGGCGAGATCGCGCTCTACGTGAATGGCGAGAAGACACTGTCCGGTGGCGCGGGGGCCGATCACCTGGTGCCGAACGGACACCCGCTGATGATCGGCGAGGCGCAGGCGGTGTCCGGTCCGCGCTCCTATCTGTTCACCGGCCTGATGGACGATGTCAGGATCTACAGTCGAGCGATGCCCGCCGAGGAGATCGCGGGTCTGTATGAACACGAGCGCCAGGGCAAGCCGGATGGTCCGCTGCAGATTGAGAAGCCGCTCCCTGAAGGGTATGACCCTGAGTTCAAGACGAAGCTGCCCCTCGTTGCCGCGTACGAGCAGAACATGCCGCAGGGCCTCGACGGACGCGAGCCCGTGGTCTCGGAAATCAAATCCGTCGCCGGGTTGCCGAGCTTGTATGTGAACGGACGCCCCGTCTACGCGATGGCGATGATGCCCGAGCCATATGCAAGCGATGAACTCGTCACCCTCTCGTGTCGAGACTTCGCCGCCGCGGGAGTCGACCTGTACAGCGAGATCTTCTGGAGTTGGTCGACCCCCGGAGACGGCTGCAGCGGCTGGTGGCTCGGCGAGGGGGAGTATGATTTCGCGAGGATGGACCGGCGCATTGAGGCGATCGTTCAGGGCAACCCGCGGGCGCTGATCTTCCCGCGCGTGAAGCTCAACCCGCCGAACTGGTGGCTCAAGGCGCACCCGGATGAGATCGCGCGGGATGCCGACGGCAAGACTGGGCAGCAGGCCTCCCTGGCGTCGGAGCTGTGGGAAGCGGCCTATGAGAAGATGCTGCGGGACGTGATCCGCCACATGGAATCCAGCGACTACGCGGGGCACATCCTCGGCTACCACCCCGCAGGCGGCCGGGCCAGCGAGTGGTTCTGGTGGGGGACATCGGGGCGCGTGGACTTCTCCCCCTCCGCGAAGACGAGCTGGCGAGGCTGGCTCAGGGATCAGTACGGGGACGATGTTGAGGCGCTGCGCGAGGCCTGGGGCGACCAAGCGGCAACCTTCGAGAGCGCCGAGCCGCCCTCGCCGGAGGAGCGCCTGGCCACACTGCACGGAGTCTTCCGCGATCCGGTGAAACAGCGCCATGTGATCGACTACCGGCGCTTCCTCAGCGACAAGGTCAGCCGCAACATCGACCGCAGTTGCCGGATCGTCAAGGAGGAGACCGGCGGCAAGAAGATCGCCGGCGTCTTCTACGGTTACTCCACCTACTGCCATAACCAGGATGGTTTCCAGGGGCTCGAAGCGGTGCTGAACTCTCCCCATGTGGACTTCCTGGCGTCACCGACAGCATACGATCGCCGGCGAGGCGGCGAAGTAGGCGGACACATCTCCGCGTACAACGGAAGCTACCGTCTCCACAACAAGCTCTACTGGGATGAGGTCGACACGCGCACCCACCTGTA
>JALGSS010000988.1 GCA_029821745.1 Candidatus Zipacnadia bacterium | reverse complement strand
GTTGAAGAAGTAGTAGGGGCTCCAGGACCGCGCTTCCTCGGCGTTGAGCCATTCCGGGAAGTGGCCGTGCTCCTTCGTGCTCATGGGCTCGTCTGTCTTGATCACCGGGAAGAGCTCCTCAATGTTGGCCGTCCAGTCGCCCCCGATGAAGGAGTGAACGCGGGCGTAGAGCAGGTTGCCGGCCTCGCCTGAAGACTGCCATTCGGAGACGACATTCTTCGCCGCCTGAACGCCTGCGTCGAAGCGCTTCATGAACCCAACGAGGAGATGGCGCCCGGCGGCCTTGGCGGCGTCGGCCAACCGCTGGGCATCAGCGGCCGAGATCGCAACCGGCTTCTCGCAGAAGACATGCTTGCCGGCCTCAAGGAGTTCGGTGCAGATCCGGACATTGATCTCGGGTGGGACGATGACGGCAGCGAGGTCGATGTCCGGGTCCTTCGCAATGTCCTGGTAACCCGCATAGCTCTTCTCGATGAAGAAGCGGTTCGCGACTTGCTCGAGAAGCTTGGGCCGAGAGGAGGCGATCGCGGTCACCTCGGCGCCCTCGGCTTGCTGGAAACAGGTGATATGAGCAAGCTGCGCCATGAACCCGGCGCCGACGAAGCCTACGCGGACATCTGACATACTGTGTCACCTTCCTGAACTCGTGCGGCGGGCCCAATAAGCCGCCGCGGGAGGTAGTTACTCCTCGTCCTTGAGTGCGAGACCCGCGCCGGCAGTGGTGCGCACGTCGATCAGGTGCGCTCCCCGGCGCTCGGCAAAGATGTGGTTCGGTATCGAGAACGCGGCGCCCTCCTCGAAGTTGTATGCGAACCCCTTGGAGTAATCATTGCGGTCGATGTATCCGCGCACGAAGCTCGTCTTCCCGAAGGACACCATCGTCAGGTCGCCGTCGCGCTCGATCTCTTCGATGGTGTAGCAGGCATTGCGCGCCCCGTCGTTGGCGATGATCATTTCCTGACCGACCAGCGTGCCATCGGCCGGGAGCTGTGCGTCGACCCAGACGCGAGCGTCGTCCTGGGTGTCTTTGTCCATCTTGACGACGGAGCCGGTGAACGCAGGTGCGGGCGCTTCGAGGGAGAGACCATCGCAGTCCAGCTTCGTGCCCGCGATCAGCGCCGCGCGCTGTGTCTCGCCATCAACGGTACGCACGAAGGCAAGCCGGCCGGTGAAGGTAGCAACGCCCGGCACCGTGACCGTCTCTCCATCGGGAGAGTAGAGGATGTAGTCCACCGGGCCGTCTGCGAGTTCGACCTTGAGTGCCACCGGGCCATCCTGCGGATCGGCCCCGGGGATGTCGATGCGCTCGGCAGACTTGATCAGCGGGCTTTCGCGGTACGGCTCCAGGAGGCTGACGAAGGTGGTAGTCAAGTCCTCGCCCTTGCGGTGCGTGAGGCAGTAGCGCAGCCGGCGAGGGTTGCCGGACTTGTTCTGCGGCGGCTCTCCGTCGGCGAGAGTGATGTCGTCGGCCGGGGTGAAGTTCCACATCCGCAGGTGGACATCGTCGGATTCCGCCGCGCCGCGGTATCCAGCCGGGACGGGCCAGTCGACGGTCCACGCGGCGGGCGGCAGGCTGTCGTACTCCACATGGTCGAGCCACGAGTACCCCATTCGCGGGCCTCTCGGGATCGATGTGCCGAAGGGGACGTCCGGCCCGGCGTAGCTGCCCGATTCCTGCTCGGCAAGGTCGAGACCCGTGGTCTCCAGCTCAGTGCCGGGACCGTGGAAGCTGCGGATATGGTCATTGCCGCCGGCGACGCGGAAGATGTCCACTCCGTAGCCCAGCCACTCGGACACGTTGATGAGGGCGATGGTCCGGCGGTATTCCCGCGCGGCGCCATACACGCTCGGGCTTTCGACCTCGGCACACTGCAGGCCGGGGAGCGTTTTGTAGAAGCGAGGGAGCCCAACCCAGTTGACCTTCTGCGGGATCTCATCAATGACGACCGTATTGTGCGAGAGAGTGGGATCGGTCCACTCGTTGCGCTTGGGCCAGCTTGTGGCGAACTCCGGGTAACCCAGGTCCGGCGCGAGATCGAAGCCGAAGCCGTAGATGCCGATGTTGAGGCGGTCCAGGTGCCCGTG
>JALGSS010000090.1 GCA_029821745.1 Candidatus Zipacnadia bacterium | reverse complement strand
CACAGTCCAGGAAGTGCTCCTGAATGCGCTGATCTCCCCCACCGTGCCCGCCACCAGTGAACACCGGCCGCCACTCATCAATGTGGTCGGTGTGCCGGTAGCTGCAGCGGATCAGGAAATTGCCCTCGTTGTTGTAGAGCCCGTACATCTTGCCCCTCGTGCCCACCAGCGTGAACTCCCGAGTGTACTCCGGCGTGAAGTGGCACTCAACGTACACGCCGCGCGTACCGTTGTCGTAGTCGATCGTCAGCATCGAGTTGTCGTTCAGATCGATCTCCTCGGCATACACGCACAGGTCGTCCTTCTGGATCGTCGCTCCGTAGTCCATCACGAACTTCTCGCTGTCCATGAAGAACGGGCACGTAGCCCTCTTCTCGCAGTCCCGACAGCGCTTGTCGTTGGGCGCCGTGCCACCGTAGTAGTTGAGCCCGCCGATCCCGAAGACGCGCGTCGGTCGGCCGGCCATGAACCAGTTGAGCAGGTCGATGGTGTGGACGCCCTTTTGGAGCAACAGGCTCCTCGTGTACTCCTTGCGACGCTGCTTGTCGTGGTAGAAGTACTGACCGCCCACGGATACGTTGTCGATGGCCCAGCCCAGCTTGATCTCACCGACGGCCCCCTCATCGATGATCTCCCACATCCGCTCGAACAGCACGCAATGCCGCAACTCCAGGCCAATCATGAACACCGTGCCGGCGCGCTTCCACGCCTCGATGATCTCATCACACTGCTCGACCGTCTGCGCCATCGGCTTCTCAAGCAACAGGTGCTTGCCGTGGTTGAGCGTATCCACGGCATTCCGGTGGTGCGCGTGATCAGGAGATGCTATGATGACCGTGTCGATGTCGGGGCGGCGGAGCATCTCCACGTAGTCCTCATGGTAGCCCACCTCGTCTCCCCACAACCGCCGGCACATTTTCAGGGCCTGTGCATCGGGGTCCGCGACCGCAACCAAGCTCGACCGTGGGTTGCGCCCAAACGCCTTCGCAAGGTAACGGCCTCGCCCGCCCATCCCGATCACACCGACGCGTAGCTTGTCCAAGAGTACTGCCTCCCAATCGGGCACGCGCAGCCGCACGTTCCCCGGCAACGTCACACACGAAGCGACACTAATTCATGACCTTTCCCGACAGACTGCGCAAGGCCTTCTTCATCAGCCGCCCCAACCGCTTCGCCACGTGGGTCGAGCTCGACGGTGAGCGCGTCTACTGCCACATGCCGAATCCCGGGCGCATGCACGAACTCCTGCATGAGGGCGTTGATGTGTGGGTCGCGGACCGTCGCGCGCAGGGGCGGGTCACCACGCATGATGTGGTGCTCGTCAGGCATCCCGACTCTCTCGTTTGTCTCGATTCCCGCCTGCCGCCAAGTCTTCTCCTTGAAGCCTGGGAGACAGGCTTGCTGCCGGAGCTTGGGCATTGCGCGGCGACACGACGAGAGGTGCCTTACGGGGCAAGCCGGCTCGACCTGCTGCTTTCCTGCGAGACCGGCGACTGGCTCGTTGAGACGAAATCATGCACGCTGGTCATCGATGGAGTGGGGCGCTTCCCCGACGCGCCCACGAAGCGCGGGACCCGGCACGTGGGCGAGTTGATTGAGGCCGCGAGCGACGGCTTCACGCCGGCCGTCGCGTTCGTAATCCAGCGAAGCGATCCCGACGTCTTCGCCCCCAATGATGGAACAGACCCGGAGTTCGGCGCTGCTCTCAGGCGGGCAGCGACCAGTGGAGTACACGTGTTCGCGGTGAAGTGCGAGGTCACGGAGTTGGGAGTGACGCCCGTGGAGCGCGTGGACATACGGGGGAACGAACTTCACACGGCGAGACTGGCGCCAAACTCATCCCGCGTCAGCGCCACGTCTCGGCCGATCTGCTCGGCCAGCGCGTCGACGCTGTCGAATCGCCGGTTGTCACGCAGGCGCTGCAGGAACTGCAGGCGTACCCACTCCCCGTAGAGATCGGGCGAGTCATCGGTCAACAGATAGGCCTCGATCGTCCGCTCATCATTCCCGAAAGTCGGCGCGCCACCAATGCTGACAGCCGCCGGAATCCATCCGGATTGCGCGCACCCATCCACCTCAACTCGGGCAGCGCAGGCGTAGACACCGTCCCGATGGTCCGTCCCACCTGGTGCCCTGGGCGCACCTCGCCCGCGAGATCATACGGCCGACCAAGCCACCGGTTCGCGCCTGCTACATCCCCGGTCAGCAGCTTCGCGCGCAACTGCGTGCTGTTGATCCGCTCGCCACCCTCCAGGATCGGCGGGAGCACGTGGACTTCGAACCCCAACTCCATCCCCAGTTCAGCGATCCGCTGCACGTCGGCTTCAGCGTCCCGGCCGAAAGTGTGAGTCTTGCTGGCAACCAGCGCGACGACGCCCAGCCGCTCGACCAGCACTTCCCGAGCGAAATCAAGGGCTGACATGCGCCGAAACTCAGCGTTGAAGTCCGCGACGACGGCGTCTGAGACACAGTACTTCGAAAGTTCCCGCACTCGTTCGTTCCGGGTCGTCAGGCGTAGCGCGTTACCCTCGTCCCGCCGCAAAGCCTGCGCCGGTATCGGCTCGAAGCTCATGATTGCCGAGCGCGCGCCGTAGTCGACGGCAATACGGCAGATATGCGCCAACAGCCGCTGGTGCCCCCGATGGACCCCATCGAACGCACCAACCGCCACTACGCGGTCCGCCGGTTTCAGCCCTGGGTCATCGAGTCCGTCGTAGACGATCATTGGTGTTCATTGGCTCCCGTCACTGCGAGAAGACGCGTCGCGGTTGAAGGATAGTCCCGCCGGCTTCGGCACGGACCTCCGCCAGACACACGCTGTCTCCCGTCTCCATCACCATGACAAGCGTCCCAGGCGGCAGATCCGTATCGAGCTGCGCAGCTCCGCCATTCCGGATGCGTCGCGCCTGTGCCTCATCAATCGAGATCCGTGGCATCTCCGGCAAGGCGTCCGCCAGGCCGACAAGCACGACCCCAAGCTCGTCCCCCTGAGCAAGCTGGGCCACGTCCTCGAGGGTCGCCGTATGCTCCACGCGGTGTCGGCCCTGGGCGGTTCGCAGCAAGAACCCCAGACAGGCCCCGCAGTCCAGCTTCTCGCCGAGCATTTCCGCAAGGCTGCGGATGTAGGTGCCCTTCGAGCACTCGATCTCGCACACGCATCGCGCCTCGTCACCGGGCGAGAACTCCAGAACCTCGAACCGGTGGATCGTCACGCGCCGCGTTTTCCTGTCAACGCTCCTGCCCTGACGCGCCAGTTCGTACAGCTTGCGCCCGCCCTGTTTCACGGCGGAGAACATGGGGGGCATCATCTCGATCTCGCCGGTCAGCGCTCTGGACGCACTGACCACCTGCTCAACGGTGATGTGAGCAGCGCTCCGCCGCGCCGTCACCTCGCCCTCCAGGTCCAGCGTGTCCGTCTCAAGCCCGAAGACGAACTCAGCGCGGTAGCTCTTATCATCGACGGTCAGCAGGTCGCTCAGACGGGTGGCCCCGCCCACGGTCAGGACAAGCACGCCGGCCGCCATGGGGTCCAGAGTGCCCGTGTGCCCCACCTTCCCCGATACCAGTCGGCGCACAAAGGCTACAACGTCGTGAGACGTCATGCCCGGCGGCTTCAGTACGTTGAGCAGGCCGTGTGGGGATCTCTTCATCGGTTGAGAGCAGCCGCGACGTCACCGACGATAGCTTCGGTGACGTCCTCTGCGGTCCCATGGAGTTCACACCCGGCCGCAAGACGGTGCCCGCCGCCACCGTGTTTCCGACATACCGCCGCGACGTCCGTATCCAGCGATCGCAGGCTCACGCGCCATTCACTCGGCACCTGTTCGCGGAGCAAAACGATCACCTCCGCGCCGGCGATCCGCTTCAGATCATCAATAATTCCGTCGGTGTGTTGTGGCAGAGCCCCCGTCGCGCTGAAATCATCCACCGTCAGCGCCGCGATCACGATCCGCCCGTCCCGGCGCGTCTCGATGGAACTCAGCGTCCGACCAAGAAGGCGCGCCTTCGCGACCGGCATCTGATCCGAAGCCTGGCGGGCGATCTCGCTGGGGTCAGCCCCGCCGGAGACGAGTTCCGCCGCGACAGCCAGTGCCTTCGGGCTCGTATTCTGGAACCGGAAGAAGCCCGTATCCGTGGCGATGGCGCAGTAGAGGCAGGTCGCAATGTCCGGCGTCAAGTCGGCATCCAGAGCCGGCACCAGGGCACTCACCATGAGCCCCGCGGCCGCCTGCGAGCCATCGCACCAGTTGACATCGCCAAACCGGGCCTCAGACTGATGATGGTCGACGCTTACAGTCCGGCCGGCAGCGCGAAACGCTGACAGCGCTTCCCCAAGCCGCTCTTCACCATCGCAGTCCAATGCGACGGCAACGTCGAACGCTTCATCGGGGACCTCACTGTCGATATCGCCTGCGCCCGGGAGGAAATCGTACTTGTCGGGGCAGCCCTGAGGGACCACACACACCACGGTCTTCCCAACGGCCCTCAGCGCCAGGCTAAGACCAAGCATGCTCCCAAGGCCATCGCCGTCCGGGCTTTCATGGGTCAGAAGGAGAATAGTGGATGCACCGCGCAGTTCGGCGGCGACGGCGTGGGTGTCCTGCAGCGAAGCAGACACCGGGGGTGTCCTACTCGAGGACGTCGGCCTCATTCGGGTCCCCGTCCTCTTCCGCCGTTTCCCGCAATAGGGTCTCTATGCGCAACGCTTGTTCGGCGGTTTCGTCGAGATGAAAGGTGAGTTGGGGAACGGTTCTCAAGGCGATGCGGTCGCCGAGAAGACCACGGATGAACTTGCGACCACGCACAAGGCCGCGGATCGTGTTCTGCTTGGATTCCTGATCGCCCAGCACACTGACGAAGACCTTTGCATGCCTCAGGTCGGCCGAGACTTCCACGTCCGTGATGGTGGCGAACCCTATCAACGGGTCCTCGATGTCGCGTTGCAGGATCAACGCGATCTCCTGCTTGAGTAGATTATTGACACGTAGTTGTCGCTGGGTCGCCATGGTCCTGCGTCTCGCCTCAGGTTGCCGCGATACACGTGGCCTCCCAGCGCTACCACAAGACACGTGCCTCGTCGGGGCGCAGAAAAGACCGTCCGCGTACCACGATCCTGTCTAGAATATCTCGGTCTCGCTATCTTCAACGACTGCTCTAGGGTCGCTCTCAACGGCTCGCAGGACAGTGCCGAGGATTTCGCGGCAGTGCCCCCCGTCATTGGAGACGCAGGAGAAGGCCAATTCCACTCGTCGCTGACTGTCCAGCTTCCCGACTTGTGCGACTGCCACGTTGTAGCGCCGGGAGATCCGGTCAAGGAGGCTGCGCACAACCTGCCGCTTGTCCTTGAGGGTCATGGAGTCCGTGACGCACAATCCAACGGTGAGCAATCCCACGCGTGCAGGCATTCCGGTCTTCCCCCGCGGGGGCGCCTAGTCCACCTTTTCCCTCTGCTTGAACGGCAGCGAACGCTCTACCTCAACCTTGTCCCACACCTCAAGCGTATCGCCGGGCTGCCAGCCTCGCCAACTGGAGACCGACAGACCGCATTCGTTGGGCGCATCGATAGTTGCGACGTTCTGGTCGAAGTGCCGCAGTGACTCCAGCGGACCGCGGTACACCTCTTCGCCCCCTCTGAACACACGCATCTCGCAACCGCGCTGGAGCCGACCGTCGGTTACTCGTGACCCAGCGATGACACCAATCCGTGAGATGCGGAACAGCTCGAGCACTTCGGCCTTGCCGATCAGCACGTCCTCGTACACGGGCGCGAGCAGACCGAGGAGGGCTTTCTCGATGTCCTCGAGGATCTCGTAGATCACTTCGTACGTCCGTATCTCGACACCCTCGTTGTCAGCAGCCTGACGGGTCGTGGCGTCAGCGGAGGCGTGGAAGCCGATGATGATGGCTTCCGATGCCTTCGCCAGCATGACGTCCGATTCGTTGATGTCCCCCACGCCGGTGCTCACGACGGCAACGTCCAAGCCGTCGAGTCGCCCGTCCAGTTCCATGAGCTTCGCTTGCAGGGCCTGCACCGAGCCCCACACATCCGCCTTGATGATCGTGTTCAACGCAGTCGTGGTAGCTGCCTCGGCATCCTTGAACAGCTCGCGCAGGCTGACGCCAGTGGTGCCACCGGTGAACTCTTCCAGCCTCGCGGCGGTCTCGCGCTCCTCGCCGATACGCCTGGCTTCCTTCGGGTTCTTGACCTTGGTCATGACCTCACCCGCTTCAGGCATGCCGGTCAGACCAATGACCTCCACGGGAGACCCCGGGCCCGTCTCTTTGACCGACTTGCCGTTCCAGGTGCGGAGCCGGCGCACACGACCGTGCGCAACGCCACAGACCACCGAGTCACCGATCTTGATGCTGCCGTGGCGCACCAACACCGTGCAAACAGTGCCCTGGCTTGAGTCGACGCTACTCTCGATAGTGACTGCGGCGAACTCCGCGTTCGGGTCTGACCACAGATCCTGCATGTCGGCGACCAGCAGGAGCATCTCGATGAGATCGTCCAGACCTTCCCGAGTCTCCGCTGAGATGTTAACGACGATGGTTTCGCCGCCCCATTCCTCGGGGACCAATTCGTGCTCAAGCAGTTGCTGCTTGACCCGGTCGGGATTCGCGGTCGGTAGGTCGATCTTGTTGACGGCGACCACGATCGGGACGCCGGCGGCTTTGATGTGGTTGATCGCCTCGACCGTCTGCGGCATGATACCGTCGTCGGCCGCCACGATCAGGATGGCGATGTCCGTCACCATCGCGCCACGCGCACGCATCGCCGTGAAGGCCTCGTGCCCGGGTGTGTCGATGAAGACGATTCTGCGCCCGTCCGCCGTCTCGATCTCGGACGCCCCGATATGCTGGGTGATGCCGCCACTCTCGCCATCCACCACGTTGCTTTCGCGCAGCGCGTCCAACAGCGAGGTTTTCCCGTGGTCGACGTGGCCGAGCACTGTAACAACGGGGGGCACCGAGACGGCATCGGCCGGCCTTTCGCCCTTCGGCCGTCGAGCGTGCTCAGGAAGAGCAACGACTTCGCCGGCCTTGGCACGGCGTGCGCGATCTGCCTCTTCCTGCAGTTCGAGTTCGGCCAGTTGACGCTCCAATTCTGCCAGACCGTCGTCCTCGTCGAGTCGAGACTGCCCGCGCCGCCTGTAGTATTTCTCCGTTTCCTTGTCTTCCTTGGTGACGATCTCTTCATCACCATCGCGCTCGCGTGCATCAGTCGTGGTGTCTGGCGCGGCAACTTCAGCGGCCGCTTCGGCGGGCGCAGCCACTTCCGCAGCCGGCGCATCAGCGGCCGCTTTCCTGCCTGCAGTTTCCTTCGCAGCAGCTTCCTTTGAAGCAGCTTCCTTCGCCACGGCTTCCTTGGCGGCAGCTTCATTGGCGGCGGCCGCTTCGGCTGCCCGCTGAGCGGCCGCACGTGCCTGCTTTGCTTGCTCAGCAAGCAACTCCTGCACGGCCCGGGCCGTGTCCTCATCGATCGATGTCGCCGGAGTCACCTTAGTGATCCCCAACTCATGCAACGCCGCCACCAAAGCCTGGCTGCGCAGGCCAAGCTGCTTCGCGAACGCAAAAACGCGGACTTTCGCCAAAGTCAGACACCTCCGCGGGATGTTCCCGCTGTACGTAAGAGCGTCCCCGACGCTCACCTCGTGCAGGTCGCCAAACGCCACCTGCCGGGAAGAACATGGTCCTGCTGCCCTAACGACCCAGACTACTCCAAGAGCAGGCCTTGCTCGTCTTCGTCTCCGTCTGCTTCCGTCTCCACGGGCTCTGCATCGAAGTCGATGTCGAACTCGCCCGAGCCCAGTTCCTCAAGTGTGCCATCGCCGCCCAGCAGCATGTCCCGCACGGACTTCGCCTGCTCCACGTCGATGCTACTCGCATGGCTGGTGACCTCGATCCCCTCTTCCTGCAGGATCTCCACCAAGTCCTTGCTCTCGACTTCGAGCTGCCGTGCGAGCTCGTACACGCGCACGCGGCCTTCCGTCGCACCCTCAATCGGGGCGGGTTCCTCCGTGCCTTGCTCCAGGGCCTCCACAGTCGTGACGATCTCCTCTGGAGCTTCGGCCCACTGGCTTTCGCTACGGATGTCGATCCGCCAGCCCGTTAGCTGGGCCGCGAGGCGCACGTTCTGCCCGCGCCGACCGATGGCCAGGGAGAGCTGGTTGTCCGGGGCGATCACGATCGCCGCCCGCTCGGCCATATTCACGAGAACCTGGCTCACGCGCGCTGGAGACAGGGCGCTTTTCAGGTACTCATCCATGCTGTCGTTGAACCGCACGATGTCGATCTTCTCGCCGCGCAGCTCGTCAACGATGGACTGGACCCTGGCGCCCCGGTGCCCAACACACGCACCGACCGGGTCAACCTGCGGGTCCCTCGAAATCACAGCAATCTTCGACCGCGCACCGGGTTCCCTCGCCACTGAGCGGATCTCGACGATCCCGTCAAACACTTCCGGGACCTCAAGCTCGAACAGCCGCAGCACAAGCTGCGGGTGCGTGCGCGAGACAATGACTTGCGGATTCTTGGTCGTCTTCCGTACGTCCAGGACATACACTTTGATGCGGTCGTTGAACCGGTACGGCTCGCCCGGTATCTGTTCGTGTGCCGGCAGGATGGCCTCGACGCCGTCGACCGCAATGTACACGTTCCGAGCGTCGCGCCGCTGGACCTCACCGGTCCGCACCTCGCCGACGCGGCCGCTGAACACGTCGAACACGATCTCGCGCTCCGCCTCGCGGATCCGCTGCATGACTACTTGTTTGGCGGTCTGCGCGGCGATCCGGCCGAATTCCTTGGTGTTGATCTCGTGTTCCTCATACTCGATCACGGGCTCGTCTGCGCCATCAAGCGGGGCCTCAACGTCGGCCACTCCCTCGCCGGGCTCTTCTCCCGGCTCTGCGGCGGGAGGTGTGATCGGACGCCGTGCCAGGATGCGAACCGTGGCCCGCTCCTCGTCGATCTCGAGCCTGACCTCTTCAGTCGCACCGTAATGCTTACGGTAAGCAGACTGCATCGCTGCCTCGACTGTCTGAATCAGCGAAGCCTTCGGTATCCCTTTTGCCTTCTCAAGCTGATCCAGTGCTTCGAGGAACTCCCCGTTCATATTACCAAGTCAGCTCCCTACTATGCGGTCTCCGCGTACCCGCGGCTCGCAAGCATTAAGGTCCCACTCACGCCATACCTGAGACCACGTGCAGTTCCGTCAGGAATCCGTATGCGTAAAAGGGTCTTTCTCCCAGTCGTAGATGAGGTTGGCGCTCTCGATATCGGCCAGCGGGACCGTAACGTCCTCACCGTCGACCTCGAGACGTACCTCCCCGTCCACGACGCCTTTGATGATCCCCGCGCGCGTCATTCTATTGCCGGTCAAGTCTGACGACCGAACAGACGCCTTCTCGCCGGCAAAGCGCTCGAAGTCAGCTTCGCGCGTCAACGGGCGATCGACCCCTGGGGACGACACCAGTAGCGTGTAATGCCCTTCAATCGGGTCGCGAGCGTCCAGAAGGACCGACAGGCGACTGGCCATGTACTGACAGTCGCCAAGCGTTACACCGCCAGGCTTATCCATCAGCAATGTAAGCGTGCGGCTGCCGCGCCTTCCAGTCAGCTTGAGCTGTACGAGCTCGTAGCCGAACGACTGTAGCGTGCGGTCGATCTCGTCTTCAATTGCATCGATGATGGGGTCTGGTTTTCGGTTCATCCTGACGCCTACCGCACTGCCCAAACAATAAGGAGTGGGCGGAACTCCACCCACTCCCAGGAAACGTCCTCCTGAGTCTGCAGCAACTTCTAGGCCTTATTATAGACCGCGTCTGCCCTGCGTGCAAGCCCATTTGCCGATTGTTTTGAGCTAGTATCATACATGGGTTACAGTCGGGGGTAATCGGCAGGGGTGCCGTTGGGAAGGAGCCGTTGGCCGTTGCTGTGCCGATTGTTTCCGTGCGCCTGCCACTTTGCCTGAAGGGTTACTTGGCCTCTGCGGAGAATTTGTGAGAAGGAATGGATGGCCGCCAGACCACAGATACGGTGACGGAGCTATCGCCATGAAGCCCATCAGCCGGATCGGGGTCATACAACTCGCCCGTAAGCGCCGCCCGGATACCCACAGTGTGCTGACTGAGAAGTGCCCACCCCTGCTCGGGGAGCGGGCAGAGCGCACCGACCATCTCTACGAATACCGGGAAGACGTGGGCCTCGGATAGGGCGTTGCCGGCCGGCGGCGAACCCGGCGTGCCCACAATGACCGACAGCCATTGCCGCGACCCGTGCTCTTGTCTCTCATCACCGCCTGCCAGGGAGAACTGCCATGGAACGGATCGATGTGCTGTATGACCGATACTTCTCACAGTTGTCCGCAGCGCTGGAAAGCGGCGGCGCACTGCTTGTCTCTCTCGACGAGGATAACCGCCCCAACGCCATGACCATCGGTTGGGCCCAGCTCGGGATCATCTGGGGCAAGCCCATATGTACTGTCCTCGTGCGCCCGTCTCGCTACACGTACGGATGCTGCAACGCCACGGAAGACTTCACGGTCAACATCCCGTATGGCTCGCAGAATGAGGAAGTACTGTTCTGCGGGACGCGCTCGGGCCGCGACTACGACAAGTTCGCTGAGTGCGGCTTCTCGGCGTCCCCCGCGCGAACGGGAGCCATTGCATCGCCGTTCATCACAGAGTGCGGCGTGGCGTGGGAATGCAAGACAGTGGGGTACTCGGACCTCACGCCCGACAATCTCGCGAGCGAAATCACCGAGTCTGCGTACCCCGGCGGCGACTTCCATCGCGTCTACTTCGGCGAAATCCTGGCGTGCCACGCTGACCCGGACTTCGAGCGGCGCTTCAACTCCGAGTAGGGGGCCCAACGCTCGCAGTTTGACGCGTTGGCGTGAACATCCGACTCCCATTCCGCGTCATTAGAACTGGACATACTATCGGGTGTAGTATATAATAGCATCAAAGTGTGGGGTGGATCGAAAGGAGTCGACGATCATGCGAACGTACACAAAGCTCTCCGTGATTCCCCTGATCGCGATCGGACTGGCCGTCGCCCTGGCACCGGGAGTATCCTTCGCCGGGTACTCAGATGACGGGCCGACCCGCTATCCACTCGTGATCCACAACGAAACTGACCTGATCCGCGTCGCCGCAGCGGGACTGGTCGGTGACACCTTCGGCTATGACGCCAATGAGGTGCTGGCCCAGGCCCGCACCACCGGCATGCCGACCCAGGATATCGTCCCCACCTTCTACGTTGCCTACCTCGCGGGGAGCAACTTCCGCGAAGTCGTTGAGCTGCGCGCCAAGCGCACTGCCTGGGGCGAGATCTGTGACAGCCTGGGCATCGACGCCGAGACGCTCAACGGCATGCCCATACCGTCGGCCGTCCGGTTCACGACCCCCAAGAGCGTGCCGGACGAAGTCCTGCAGGACATGTTCGTCTGCGGGGCGCTGGTAACCAATTTCGAGGTCGATCCCGACCGGGTCTTCGAGTGGTACCACCGTGGCTGGTCATCCCTCGACGTCCTCGTGGCCGTCCACCTCTCCTGGCGAACCGATCGTTCGCCGGACAGCTTCCTGGATGGCTCTCCTCGCGACGTCGACTGGTATTCACGGGCACTGTCGGCCAGGATCGATCTGGTCGACATGGCCCAGAGCAGCGGGCGCTGCTTCGACAACGTTGTGCCGTTGCTGCCCGAGGATGCACGCGCAGGCGACCTGGAGACCATCTATGCCATGGAGGTCGCGGCCGATGTCTATGATGTGCCAATCGAGACGGTCAGACGTGTGAGGTACCGCTACCTGTACAGCCCCTCTGACCTGATCATCACCTTCTACCTCGCCGACCTCGGCGGCCTCGACTACTACCGCGTGTGTCGTGCATACGCGTGGGATCACTGGTATCGCTGGGGTCCGACAATCACGGTGCTCGGCATCCCGCGCCATCACTTCAACGGCTGGTCCATCTGGGTCGGCGGCCGGGTGGACTTCTACGGCGTCAACCACTTCGCGTTGCGTCGAGCCCTGCTGGGTCACGCGCTGTGCCACCGCAACTACATCCGCGTGCCCTTCTACGACCGCTGGGGCCCTCACTTCCGCCCGCGCGATGCGATCCTGTACAGCGGAGTCTACCGACGCCACCACGTGCCCTTCAGCGACTACGAGCGCTGGAGGAAATCGTCGCATCACTGGCGAGACAACCAGCACTTCAGCAGGGACTATGCAGAGTACCGGCGGAAGACAGACTGGATCGGCCACCGCCGCGTGGGCACCATCGTCGGCAAGAAGCGGCCCGTCGTGGGCCACAGCCCGACAAGACATGCGCCGATAGTGGTCCGGACCGAACGCCCACGGTCGAGTTCACACTCACGCAGGTACGATGGCCACTCAACGGGCCTGATTGTCGGCACGAAGCGCCCGACGCGCTCAGCGGGCCCGGCGCCATCGCCACGGCGAAGCACTCGGTCCGGCAAGCCATCGCCCGGCATCAGCGGCCATCGATCAACGCACTCGGCGGGACCGAATACATCGCCGCGGCGACAGGAACCCTCCGGTGGAACCGGTCTCATCACGGGGCGCAAGACCACGCCGGAGCGAACTGAGAGGACCAACCGTGTCTCTGAGCCACGTCGCAGTACGGTAGACCATCGGACCAAGACGCCGACGCGCAACAGAACGTCGGTGGCGCCTCCCAAGCCGACTGTCCGCACGCCCACCAAGGCTGCACCGGTGAGGTCCACAATCCGCAAGCCCAGCGGCCTGATACACGGTTCTCCCGGCGGACGCAACATCACCGCCAAGCCGCCGAAAACGACCGCGCCGAGGACGTCGCGCTCTCCCGTTCGGGTCACGACGCCCCAGTACCAGCGTCCGACCACGACAGTGAAGCGCAGTCCCACGCGAAACTACGGCACGCAGTCGTCCAGGCGACCGACCACGACGGTGAAGCGCAGTCCCACGCG
>JALGSS010000987.1 GCA_029821745.1 Candidatus Zipacnadia bacterium | reverse complement strand
GGACATCGGCGCCCACCACTTTCTGCGCGGGCTGAGTTGGTGCTATGACGCCCTGTATGACGATCTCACCGATGAGGAGAGCGCGACACTGCGGGATATCATTGTCGCGCGCGCCGAGCAGTTCTGGCGGGCGCTGAACCCGTTCCCGGCCGGTGGGAGGGAGTTCAACAACCACGCCTGGCTGCGGGCTTTCGGGCTTGCGGAGGCCGGGTTCGTGCTCCTGGGAGACCACGAGGAAGCCGCTGATTGGGCGGAGTACGTCCGGCAGCTGCCGCTGATTGGGCGGAGTACGTCCGGCAGCTTTACATCGGGCGGTTCCTGTGCGCGCTGGGATACCAGGGCGACAACAACGAGGGGATCAGCTACTGGGGTTACGGATTGTGGTTCGTGATCGACTATGCGGACATGATGAAGCATGTCTGCGACATTGATCTGTTCCAGCACCCGTGGCTGTACCAGACGGCGCGGTTCCCGATGTACACGGCTCCCCCGGGAGCGTGGGCAGTGTCCTTCGCCGACACCGGCAAGCCGAATCACGGGGCCAAGGGACCGGCGCAGAGAGCCCGGGTCCGAGACCTGGCCCTGCGGACGCGAGACCCCTATGCCCTTTGGTACGGCGGCTCGATGGGGGAGACCGACGGCCTGCTGCCGAAGCCCCCGGTGGACCTGCCGCAGTCGATCCACTACCGCTTCATCGGGTGGACGGTCCATAACACGAGTCTCGTCGACGGGGCAGACGGTGTGACCTTCTCCATGCGCAGCGGGCCCTTCTACGCGGGGCACCAGCACGAGGATCAGAACAGCTTCGTGATCAACGCGTATGGGGAGAAGCTCGCCATCGATTCGGGCTACTACGACTGGTATGGGAGCCCGCATTTCAAGGAGTACTCAACCCTCACCCGGGCGCATAACGCGATTCTGGTGGATGGCGACGACCAGCACTCGCGCAAAGCGGGAGCCGACGGGAAGATCAGAGCGTACTTTGATTCTCCCGCGTATGGGTACACGGTCGGCGATGCCTCGGACCCGGACATGTATGGCGGGAAGCTCTCACGGTGGGATCGCCGCGCCTTGTTCATCAAGCCCGGCCTGGTGGTCATCCACGACCTCATTGATGCGAAGGACGGCCCCGCGACGTATGACTGGCTTCTGCATACTGTCGCGGATATCCAGACCGACGCGAGCGAGCGTAGCTTCGCGTTCACCTCAGGGAAAGCGGGACTGCGGGGCAGGCTCGTACTCCCGGAAGACACGACGCTCAAGGTCACGAAGGGCTTTCCCGTCGAGCCAGTGGACGGATACAGCACGCGCCCTGTGCCGCCTGAGCAGTACGTCCACGAGTGGACACTCACGGCGACGCCGGGCGAAGAGCGCCAGGAGGAGGACTTCCTGTGCGCGATGCAGATCATGCGCACCTCGGACGAACCCGCAGAGGCGACCTTCGAGGGCGTGGAGGCGGACAGCGCCCTTGGCCTTCGCATCGTCTCCGGCGACGAGCAGAGGGTCGTACTCTCGCGGGAGCGCGGGGCTGAAGGCCTGCTGCGCGGCGAAGGCTTGGAGACGGACGGCGACGTCGCGTCCGTCACAGTCGCGGCCGATGGCTCTCTGCTGCGGGCCTGCGCGATGAATGCTACACGCCTGCTGAATCAGGGCCGTACCGTGTTCGACGCCAATACTCGGGCTGATGTCTCGCTGCTGAGGACTGAAAACGGCTGGCTGCTCAATGTCGGCCTCGCCGAAGCGTGCAAGATCGGGCTCGACCTGGAGGAGGCCGGGAGCATCATGGTGGACGGCAACGGGACGCAGCAGGCCGACGCTGGACGCCTCTCGGTTGAGCTTGCGGAGGGCGAGCACGTCATCGCGTGGGGTGCTGAACCAGAGCGCGTCGTGTCGCACGCGCTGCCTGTAGTCACGGTAGGCGACGGTGAACTTGAGGGGTACGCTCAGCGGCGCGCTGAGGGCCTCGTGACTTACCGCTGGGGGCAGTTCGGCGTGGAGAAGACCGATCGGTACGCGATCTCAACGGCAGGCTGGGAGGGAGCGCGGCCACCTCGAATTCTGTGCGATGGGAAGCCCCTGGAGTTGAGAACCGACGGGCGTGTGGCCACGGCTACGGTGTGGCTCGACGCGGGGAAGCACTTCATCACCATCTCCGGGGCCGGTGTGCTCGGAGAGCTGACACTGCAGGGCACCGGGGTCGAGACGCGCCAGTCGCGCAAGCTCCCCCGGACCTTCGAGCCCAATGACGGGAGCTTGATCGTTGAGGCGGAGAAACCTGTCGCCGAAGGCACCGTGAAGGGCAAGATTCTGGAGAAGGTCGGGGCGTCAGGAGGCGTGGCGCACACGACTTGGGATACC
>JALGSS010000089.1 GCA_029821745.1 Candidatus Zipacnadia bacterium | reverse complement strand
ATGCGGCTGGGACGAATACTGCGCACGGTCACGACACAGCGTGCGCCCGAATCTCGTCGATCTCCACGCGGGGAGCACCGTTCGTGACCTCGACGGTGATGATGACCTCGCGAATTGCCCCCGCGAAGTCGGCCGGTCGCTCGTGAATGCGCAGCCTTTGGTAGTTCCCCGAGACTTCGGCCCAGACCTGCCGCCCGTGGCAACTCGTCTCCACCTCGATCCGGTAGTCCCGGGCGCATTCGGGGGCCCGCATCAGAGCCGGCATCTGGAAATACGAACGGTTGAAGTTCAGGCCCCACGCGATCTGGATTCGGTCCAGTTCCACCGGTGCCGGGAGTTCCAGACGCACGCACTGCGGAGCGTCGCCCTCAGAGAGCCACACGTTGGTCCACTGTTCGGGTCGGCCGACGCCATTGATGATGTTCCCCGGCTCGTAGCAGCGACTCTCCGGCAGGACATCCGCCGCCAGAGGTCGCCAAGACGAAAATGTGCTCGGGGAATGCACCCAGCGGCCCTGCTCGCGACGGGCGGCTGTAAGACCCGGCAAGGGCTCTGTCTGCATCAGCCAGAGGACGCCTTCCGCCGCCTCGACCTTGAGCCAGTACAGGCCCAAGCCGAGATCCGCATCGCCTGCGTCGGCGACCACCGGCCCAGTGTACCCCGCAGGAAGGATGAACTCCAGAGCGGCGCATGGCTCGGAGTCCAGCGCGCCGAGGTCCCAGATGTCATCCGCCCGGTGCAGCGTGGCGCTTAGTGCCACGCCAGAATCCCCTGTGTTCCGCAGGTACACGCGGAACTGCTGGGGCCATTCGCTGAGGGGCAGCACCTGCGCGGCGCCCTCGGTCAACGACACGCCGTCCTCGGCAGGTTGCGCGACGAGTGAGAAGGTGCTCGACGCCGTCACGCGGGCCTGGCGGGCCACGTCGGCGGAGTCTTCATTCCGCACGCGGGGGATGTAGCAGTCCTGTCGGAGCAGGGATTGCTGGAGCGTGTGAATGTCCCCTCCTGCGAACTCAGCGGGGGTGCAGCCCTTCTGAGAACAGAGGGCGGCAGCGCTCCCGGCGGCTTGTCCCACGACAGCCAGCGTCCGTTGCACGCGCAGGGAATTGAACGCCAGCCGGGAGGCGCTCATCACGCGGCCCGCGAACAGCAGATTCGACACGTTGGCCGCGTACAGACTGCGGAGCGGCACACTGTACGGAGCCACGAGGAAGTGCGTCTCCTCAGTGCCGTCGAAGGAGGGCTTCTGATCCCGGTGGACGATCCCGCCCTTGGTATGGTCGTCGATGATCCAGCCGCCATAGGCGACGCGATCCGGGAACAGCTCCCGCTCGGCGATCTGCGTCTGAGTCAGCACGTGGGCACCGATGAAACGCCGAGACTCGCGCTTCGCCGGGAGCATCCCCACCCAGTCCAGCGCCCAGTTCGCCGCCGTCTGGCGGTGTGTACACCGGTTCTTGATGTGGTCCCAGACGCCGTACAGGTGAGCCAGGAGCTCGTCCCTGATTTCTTCATTGTCGCGGATGGTCTCATGCGGGAACCCGACCTCGATCCACCAGTACCCGCCCTCGAATTGCCCATGCCCGCGATGGGACAGTGATTCCTCGTCCGGGTAGACGACCGCCCACTCCGGAGGGACGAAGTCCACGGGGCGCCCCTCATCGCGCGCGCGGAAGACTAGCGAACTGCCCAGCGTCCAGTCCCACGGCTCATCAGGAGCCATGCTCTCACCATACTCGGATCTGACCTCTTGCCCGATGCGGAATGGCACGCCGGCTGCTGCACCGATAGCACCGTCGCCTGTGGCCTCGATGAAGACTCGCGCCCGGACCTCCCACACCTTCTCCGTCCCAAGTTGCACAGCGATGACCGCGCTGATTGCGTTGCCGTCCATCACCACATTGCGGGCGTGAGTGTTGAGCAGCGTCGTCAGATTCGGCTCACGTCTGGCCTTGTCATACAAGAGCAGGTCCCAACCGGCGTTCACCATGCCGTAGCCGGGGCTGTGAGGGCTGTGGGCCCGCTCCTCGGTGAGCAGTTCGAGGATGATGCCCGTTTCGTTCGCCGCCGGATTGTGACTTCCCGCTCCGGAGAAGGGCACGCGCATCTCCGTGCTCCCACAGCCGCCGAACACGGGCCGATCCTGGATGATGACCGTGCGGGCGCCCTCTCGAGCCGCTGCGAGGGCCGCGCAGTAGCCGGCCATGCCGCCCCCGATCACGCATACATCGAACTCCGGCGTCGTCTCCGTTACATCGAGCCTGAACTCTCGCATCTCAGCACTCCTTGTCAGTCAGCCGCGCGTCTTCGCCGGCACTTGACTGCGATGGACCGGAGATGACACGTGCAGGTGACCGGTGAGTTCACGGCCAATGTCTCCCTGTGCCGGCGTTCGATGCGGACAACGTTCCGCAAGCCGTCTTCGCCCGTGAGGTGCGACCATGCTCAATATTGTTTGCATCTGTTGCGATACCTTCCGTGCCGACATCGTCGGCCCGGGCAAGAAACTCAGCTTCATCGACACGCCCAACCTCGACCATCTCATGCGAGAGAGTGTGGTCTTCGACAACGCCTTCGGCGAGGCCCAGGCAACGATTCAGATGCGGCTGGCCTTCTTCACTGGGAACCGCACCTTCCCCTACAGCGAGAACCCCGGCAGCCGGGGGCTGATGTGCCAATCGCTGGGATGGCACCGCATTCCCGACGAGCAGACGGCCCTCGCAGAGAAGCTGTTCGAGCACGGGTATGTGACCGGCTTCGTCACGGACGTCTTCCACATGTTCAAGCCCACGATGAACTTCCACCGGGGGTTCATGCACTGGGACTTCATCCGTGGCCAGGAGGCCGATCCGCTGCACTGTGGTCCGCTGGACGCCGTTGATCTGAGCCCCTATGTTCCCGCGGACGGTGGCGGCGAAGGGCTCAAGACGGTGCTGCACCAATACCTCATGGGCATCCAGGACCGGCGCTCGGAGGATGACTACTTCACGCCCCGCGTCTTCAAGGGCGCGATGCGCTTCCTCGAGGACAACTACCGCAGGCCGCCCTTCTTCCTGTGGGTCGACAGCTTCGCGCCCCACGAATTCTGGGACCCGCCGATGCATTTCGCCGACCGCTACTACGAGGACCCGGCGGCCAAGGACTTCATCTTGCCGCAGTTCGCGAACCGTCCAGTAGGCGTCACCGACGCCGATATCGAGCGGACGAAGGCCCTCTACTACGGGTACGTAACTTTCGTGGACAAGTGGATCGGCGCGCTGCTCAACAAGCTGGATGAGCTGCGCCTGCTCGACGAGACGATCATTCTGTTCACGAGCGACCACGGCACTGAACTGATGGACAATGGCGTCTTCGCCAAGAACCTGCGCGGCCCCCGGAAGTACAACCACCAGATTCCCCTGATGGTCCGGATGCCCGGTCAGCAGTACTCGGGAACTCACGTTGAGCCCTTCGTGTTGAGCCATGATATACACGCCACAATTCTGGACTTGCTGGGCGTGGATTACCCGGGACCCATCCAAGGACAGAGCGCGTGGCCCCTCGTGACGGGCGAGGCGGAGGATCTGCACGGAGACACGATCGTCTGCGGGTGGACGCAAAGGGCTTGTGTCCGGGACCGCGACTGGGCAATGATCGTGGACACTCTCGCCGAGGATCCCGAGCCGGAGCTGTTTTGCACGGCACAGGATCCCGATGAAAGCCGGGACGTCGCGGCCGATCACCCGGATATCGTGCGCGACCGAATGGGCAAGCTCGAGGACTTCCTGGGCAGGCCGTTGCCGGCCACATACGGCCATCAGGTAGACATGCGCAATGAGATGACCCTCCGCAAGCACCTGGAGATTCGCAAGAACCGTGGCATGGAGGACTGATGCCCGGGGCCGGCGCACCTGCAGCGCGACCTCGGCAAGCGATCAGAATTGAAAGGGTGAAGGTGCCGGGAGACTAAGCGCGAAATACTCAGAAAGGTCACGCAGCAGAGCTTGTTGAAGATTGCTGGGTTGTGTTGCTGGTGACCGCGAGATGCATTCTTACAGGGAGGGGGATACTATGGATCCCAAGTCAGTGCCTGAACTGAAGCGGCTCGCCAACCACGTGAGACAACACGTGGTTCAGATGGTCCACGACGGAGGTTCAGGACACCCGGGGGGCAGTCTATCCGCTGTGGACTTCACGGTTGCTCTCTACGGCGCCCATTTGAAGTTCGACCCCAAGGACGCCAAGTGGCCTGAACGCGACCGCGTCTTCTGGTCGAAGGGTCACGTCGCCCCGCTCATCTACGCCATCAATCACGAGGCCGGGTACGTAGACGAGGGCGCTCTATGCACGCTACGGCACCTCGGCAGTCCGTTGCAGGGACACCCCGCGGCTGACAAGTGCCCGTACTTAGAGGTCTCCGGCGGCTCGCTCGGCCAGGGCCTCTCGATCGCCGTCGGCACGGCGATGGGCCTGCGCATGGACGGCTCCGATGCCCGCGTGTACTGCGTCATGGGCGACGGGGAGCAGAACGAGGGACAAATCTGGGAAGCCGCCATGGCCGCGGCTCACTATCGCCTCGACAACCTGTGCGCCGTGCTCGACCTCAACGGCCTGCAGATCGACGGCTACACCGCCGACGTCATGAACATCGCGCCTATCGCCGAGAAGTACCGGGCCTTCAACTGGAACGTGATCGAGCTCGACGGCCACGACATGGAGCAATGCGTGGACGCCTTCGAGCAGGCCAATAACCATAAGGGCGCCCCGAGCGTACTCATTGCGAAGACAATCAAGGGCAAGGGCGTGTCCTTCATGGAGGACGTGGCGGGGTGGCACGGCAAGTGCCCAAGCGACGAGGAACTGGAGATCGCGCTGAAAGAACTCCGGGAGGAGGCGGCTAGTCTATGAGCACAATCACGTCCCACCTCACATACAAGTACGGCGCCGACTTTGCGACCAAACCCACCCGCGACGGCTATGGCGAAGCCCTGGTTGAATTGGGTCACGCCAACCCCAACGTCGTGGTCATGGACGCCGACCTCGCGAAATCCACCCGCACCGAGTGGTTCTGGAAGGAATTCCCGGACCGGTTCTTCGATGCCGGGATCGCCGAGCAGAACATGCTGTGCATGTGTGCCGGGCTGTCCGGCGTGGGGAAGATCCCCTTCGCCAGCACCTACGGTGTGTTTGTTGCCGGACGCGCCTGGGACCAGATTCGCACGACGATCTGCTACACGGATCTGAACGTGAAGATCGGCGGCGCCCACGGGGGCATCTCGGTCGGTCCCGATGGCGCGACTCACCAGGCTCTCGAAGAGATCGCGCTCATGCGTGTGCTGCCGAACATGACCGTTCTGTCTCCGGCGGACTATCCGGAGACCAAGAAGGCCGTGCACGCAGCCGCCGCGATGGAGGGGCCCGTGTACATCCGCTTCGGGCGTGAGGCCATCCCGATCATCACGACTGATGAGAGCCCCTTCGAGGTCGGGAAGGGCGAGGTCTTCCGCCAGGGCGACGACGCCTCCATCATCGCCACCGGCCCGATGGTCAAGCCGGCACTCGACGCCGCCGAGGAGCTTGCGGCGGAGGATGGCCTGAATGTGCGGGTCATCAACATCCATACCGTCAAGCCCATTGACGCCGATCTGATTGAGCAGGCGGCGAAGGAAACGGGGGCTATCGTCACCGCCGAGGAGCACCAGGTGATGGCCGGCTTCGGCAGCGCCGTCGCCGAGGTCGTCGTGCAGCGGCACCCGGTTCCGATGCGCTTCATCGGCATCCAGGATCGCTTCGGCGAGTCCGGCGAACCCGACGAGCTTGCGGAAGTCTTCGGCCTGCTCCCGCGGGACATCAAGCGCGCTGTTAAGGAAACGATCGCTGCGAAGAAATAGCGCGCCACGCGCGCCCTATTTCTCGCCGTCTTACTCGAAACACACCTCCATCCGGAGGTGTGTTTTTCTTTGCCCGCGTGCTACACTGCTCCCCGTATAGATCGGAGGGCGACCCGCCATGCGACCTGCCTACGAATTCATCGACCATACCGCCGACTACGCCATGCGAGCCTGGGGCGGGGATTTCCAGCAACTGCTGCAGAACGCCGCCGCGGGCATGATCCGCCTACTGGCTGATGTGGGTGATCTGTCCCCCGACGAGCACATGGAGTTGAGCGTCACGGGCGACACACGCGAGCAGGTGCTGGTTCACATGCTCAAGCAGTTGCTGCTGATGCCCGAGAACGGGCTGGTCGCCGTGCGCGCAGACATTCTGGCCACCGACGATGCCTCCGCCCACGTGCGCGTTGGAACCGTCAATTTCGACGTCGCGGCCGAACGCCTGGAGGCGGACATCAAGGCCGTTACATACCATGATCTCGAGATCCGTCACGACGCCGGAGGCCTCTCGGTCCAGGTGGTCTTCGACACGTGATCATCCGGCGAGCCGGTACGCCACTCTGACCTCGCCCACCTGTTGGTTCTTCCCCTGGCAGCGCAGATACAGCGCTCCGCGCTTCAGCCCCTCGATCTGCCCACTGTGCCAGGCCCGGTTGCTGTCGCCCTCGAGCAGTGGCTGCCATGCCTTCTTGTCCTGCGACCACGCGACGGTCCAGTGGGCCGCCTGGTGAGCGCCTACGTCCATGCTCACGGTGGCGTCGGCATCCTTCGGCACCGGGATCTGGTACACCCACTCGCTGCCGAATCGCACGGACTCGGCGCACCCGCTCTCCGCGTCGGGCTCGAGGTACCAACTGCGCTCCAAGTGGCTATTCGCCAGGAAGTTGACGACCGGCCCGTCTCCCACGAGAGCTGTGATCCTCAACGGCGGCGCAGTGACTCCGCCCTCTGCACTGACATCAAGCCGCAAAGTCGAGGGAGCGTCCTCGGAGCAACCCAGGGCCACGGTGAAGGTTGCGTCGGTCATGGGTTTCGCGGACACGGCCACGCTCCGCCGCCCTACCTCTTCCCCACTCTCCGAGTCCGTCACCGTCACGGTCACTGAGCCGTCGAAGGGCGTCTCCGAGGCGTTGAACAGCCGCCCGCGCAGCTCTGTGTCCCGCTCGCGCCACAGCCAGGGCAATGATGAGCCCTGCTGCGGATACAAGCTCACCCACACAGGGGACCGCCGGGCCGGATCAGGCAGGTCGATCGCCAGCGGCTCGATCTCGTCCACGAGCGAGGCGATGTCGGCGGTCTTCCACAGCAAGTACACGGGAGCCGGCGTGGCGTCAATGGACAGCTTGCCCTCGCTCACTGCCGGAACAGGAATCTCATCGCCCTTGATGTCCCAGGCCGCGAGCGGAACCGTCGCAACGGGCAACTCAATGCCGCGTGTGCCGAGGTCCTTCGACCAGAGCACCACCATGCAGCGCTGCCTGTCCACGTCGGTGAAGGCGTAGGCACGCACTCCATCGGGGACCCTCACGCGCCCCCAGGACTTCATCCCTGTCAGGCGCCGGACCATGGCCCGGTATGCATGCCAGCCGGATTTCTTCGCGCCATTTTCCGCAAACAGGCCGTAGTTCGGGCCGCCCCAGTCCTTCACGCAGAACCAGAAGATGCGCTGGACTCCCAGGTCCGTGCGGGCCATCGAGCTCACGTAGCTCTGTACGAGCAGCCGCGCCTGGTCGTCGTCGCTGATCTTCGAATTCCCGGTGGACCACCCGACTTCATTGAGCCAGACGGGTTTGCCGAGGTCGTCCCAGCGCTTCATGTCAGCGCACAAGTTCGTCAGCTTCTCGAAGTACCAGCGGTCATCGAAGACCTGCCCCCACTGGTACGGGTGCGCGGCCATGACGTCGAAGAAGTCTCGGACGCCGTACTGGTAGCAGCGGTCCAGGAAGGGCCGGTCCACCCCGGCCATGCCGCCGAACACGACATAGGCCTCGGGGCTGCCGGCCTGAACGCCCGCAGCGGCGGCTTTCACCAGGTCTGCATACTCCGCGACCGTGCCCTCGAAGAACCCGATGTTCGGCTCGTTCCACACTTCCCAGAACCAGATGCGCCCCTTGAAGCGCTCGGAGATGGCTCGGCAGAAGCGGTAGTAGTCCCATAGGTCCCGGGGCGGCCGTGAGCGTGGGGTGCCCTGACCGCGCATCGCACAGGAAGCCCAGCCAGGCGTGTAGGAGAGGATCGGCGCGACGGCGAGCTTCTCCTTCACGTAGTAGCCATCCCACTCGCTTTCAGCCGAGTCCCACCGGAACACCCCCGGCATCGGCTCGTTGCGTGGCCAGTCGCCCAGTTGCGTGGATCCTCCTCCGCACCGGCACCAGACTGCGCCCATGCCCTCCGCCCCGACTTCAGGCCATGGGTTCACGATGCCGAAGGGCGAATCCATGACATCGTCAGGCAGCGGCCCGGCGAACGCACTCATTGCGCACAACAGCAGCAGCACCGTCTTCATAGGATATCACCCGATGCGGCCCCCACGTCCGCAATGGACTTGAAGCTGATGTTCCAGGCGGCCGATTCGTCGCCGAAGGTGAACTGGGCGCGGATGATCAGCGCATCCGTCGCCGCGTCTTTCGCGATCCACAGCCCCTCCGGGTTGGCGACGCAGAGGCCCTTCGGGGCGACGACGAACAGGTTCCCGGTCTCTTCCGCTGGGCGCGTGGCCTTCCCGGACAGCGTCAACGTCTCGGCGTCCCAGGCCACATCGGACAGTTCTACCAGTCCCTGTTGGGTGTGCATGTCGGTGGACAGGACCCACGGGTGATCCAGCACCGGCGACAACCGGTACAGGCGCGCAGATCGTGGCGGGACGATGGCCTGGAACTGGCCCGAGACGTCGCCAAGGTACTGCTCATTCCAGAACTCCCACAGCCGTTGCGGCTTGTCCTCATCCATCCCGAGCCGCGCCATGTCAACCGGCATCACCAGCGGCTCGTTCCCGTAGTTGAGCACGCCCACCAGGTCCCACTCGCCCCACTCGGAGACGACGTGCTGGTGGAACAGCTTCGGGTAGTCGGGAGCCGGGCAGTCAAACAGGTCGATGGGCGTCGCGACATCGGGCGTGCGCGGGAGCACCTTCTTGACGAGTGCAAGCCGGTCCTCGGACATGCGGTCGATGTCGTCGCCCAGCATCACTGGGCCTCCGGACAGGCCGAAGATCGTCGCCGTAATCTGCGCCTCGCACACGGGGATCGGTTTGTCCACGGTCATGACATTGCCCGCGTCGTTGATATACAGCTTGCGGTGGGTATAGTAGCTTGCGGCCATGTTGTCCGAGGCGAACCGGTGGGAGGTCCAGAAGTCGGCGGAGTTGATGACGAAGGTCGCCGGATAGAAGAAGGCTTCCGGGCTCAGAGCGCGGCCTTCGCCGTAGTCATTGCCCACGCGACAAGCGTCCATATAGCCGACATTCTGGAGCGTCGGGCCGGAGCTCGACAGGAGGTACGTCTCGGGCCCGGCGGCCTCCCGGATCACTTCGAGGCCTTTCCGGAGCAGTTGGGGGCCCTTGATCACGCTCCTGTCGTAGTAGTCATCATAGGGGAAGCCCGAAGTCGACCCCGCGACGGCATTCAGGAAGTCGACCATGTAGTAGCGGATTCCCCAGTCCCGGTATGTCTCGAACACGTTGCGCAGGAAGCCCTGGCTCTTCGGATGCGTCGGGTCCAGGGAGTAACACCACGGCCTGTCGGCCTTGGGCAGCTTCCCGGCGACCCCGTGGCGCCACTCCGCGCAACTGATCACGAGTTCGCCGTCTTGCTTGAGGATGGCGTCCTTCATCTCCTCGACCTTGTCCTCCAGGCTGCTGCATAGCCAGAAGGCGCCGCACCAGAAGCCCAGCTTGAAGTCGAGGTCCGTCAAATGCTGCACGAGCCACTCGCTCCCGTGGGGATAGTTACCATAGTCCCACTCGAGCCAGTCGCCCGGGGCGCTGTCCTTGATGTTGCCGATGCTCACCCAGACGTACTCGATGTCGAATCCCGCGAGCCGATTGCGGATGGCGTTGATGTTGCGGATCACCACGTCCTCGGCCAGTTCCACGTGGATCGCGTCCACCCATGACCACCCGAGCCATCCGGCGGGGATTTTCGGCCAGATCGCCGGCTTGTAGTGAGCCGCGGCCCGGTCAGTCCAATGGTGCAGGGACGCGTGGAAGTCTTCCAGGGCCTCGACCATCAGCAGCTCACTGTCGACCGACTGCCCCGGTTGGAGTTCGTAGTCTTCATAGTCGCAGACGGACCGCAGGGCCTGGATGCCCTCGTCGGGGTCGTACAGAAACAGGTGCTCAGTGGTGTTGCTGTCGAAGGTCACGAAGCCCAGGTGGAGCGCGCGGCCGGCGGCGTGGCTCACCAACTGCAGATACGTGCGCGACATCGCCTCGCCGTCGATGTCGGCGGCCCGCTTCACCTGGGTGTGCCCCGTGGTGGCGAGGACCTGCAGGAACACGGCTTCGCCGTCATCGCCCTGGAGTGTCACGGGCCCGGCGTCGATGAGGCAGCATTCGCCCAGCGTGACCGGCGCCTGCCCGGCATTGGTGATCGTCGACCATAGCAGCACCGTCTGGCCGTCGTCACTCAGGGACAGCTTGACCGCCCACTCCACAGACCCTCCGGCGAGGGTGGCCGACAAGACGGCGGCCTGGCCGGGCACAAGGTCGATCAGCTCCCCGGAGCATGACCCAGAGGCCAGCGTGAGCTTGCTCCCGTTCACCTCCAGGGATGGGCAGGATTCAATCCCTACAACGCCGTCTTCCGATGCCATCGAGAGCACGCCGGTATTGGGGTCGAGCAGCACTGCGCCCCAGCGCGCACCGTTTGCGTTTCCCATCATGCATGTCTCCTTCCGGGCTACACGGAGGTTAGCCCGAGAGCCTGTCTCGCAATGCCCTGGAACTTCCACGACCGCATCAGGGGGACCTTTCGTCCTCTTTCCAGCAAGCTGCTG
>JALGSS010000088.1 GCA_029821745.1 Candidatus Zipacnadia bacterium | reverse complement strand
CTGATGCCCTTCCTCGCCGTTCCCGCCGGGGTGCCCATCCTGAGGCTTCGCGGCTGGAATCTCATCGCCGCCGGCCTCTTGCTGCTCGTGGGGCAACTGTCCCTCGTGCTGGCGATCAACTCCATCCTTCTACTCGTGGGGCCATAGGCGAACCAGAAGGCCCCCTGCGCAGCCATCCCAGCCGCCGGCGCTTCGGTGTATAGCGTGGAGCGGGGAAGCGTTTCCCTTGCGGCACAAAGCCCTGTCCGACCGGACCTTGCCATGGACATCCTGGACATCTGGCGGGCCTCAGAGACGCGAGCCGAGACTGAGCGTATCGCTCGCGAGCACGGGATCGGCGCCTATGTAGTCGGAGGCGCGATTCGTGACATGCTGCTCGGACGCGATCCGCATGACTGGGATTTGGTGACCGAGGACAGTATGCGCCTGGCGCGCGCCGTCGCAGATGGCCTCGACGGCGCTTTCGTGTGGCTACACGACAACCCGGTCACCGTGCGGGTTGTCGTCGGCGCTCACGACTTGAGCGTGGTGCGCGAGGAACTGGATTTCTCGGACGCGCGCGGCGGCAGCGTCTCCGCAGACCTTTGCACCCGCGATTTCACTGTCAACAGCATCGCCTGGCCGGTGGGCGAGAGCACGGATGCGGTGATCGACCCGCGCAGCGGCCGCGATGATCTCCACGCGCGGCTGATCCGGGCCAATGGCCTCGCGGCGCTCGCCGAAGACCCAGTGCGATGCCTGCGGGCCCACCGCCTCGCGGCCCAATTGGGTTTCGATGTCGAGCCCCGGACACGCGGGTGGATCGCAGAGTGCGCCGCGGGGCTCGCGAACGTGCCTGCGGAGCGCGTCGGCTCTGAGTTCACACGCCTCGCGCAATTCCCGGGCTTCGCCGACCACATCCAACTGATGCACGACTCGGGTCTGTTGGCGCACATCATGCCCGAGCTGTCGGCTCTGCAGGGCGTCACCCAGGGAGGGTACCACCATCTCGACGCGTGGGGGCACACGCTGCTCGTCGTCGAGGGGATCGAGGCCATCGCCCGGCGCCCCGCGGATGCGTTCCCCGGGAGCGCGCCGATTGTGGCGGAGTACCTCGGTGACCCTCAGCGGCTTGCCCGGCTGAAAATGGCGGCGTTGACGCACGATATCGGCAAGCCGGAGAACCGCGCGGTCATTGACGACAGAATTCGCTTTATTGGTCACGAGAAAACAGGGACCCAGACGGCGCGGGCCGTCGCGACGCGACTGCGGTTCACGCGCAACGACCGACACACCATGCAGCGCTTGACCGCCGAGCATATGCGGCCCATGCTGCTGGTGGATCAGGTCGGCGAGGAGGGCCCTTCGCTCAGCGCGATCCGGCGGCTGTTCCGCGATACCGATCCTGACGGCGTCGGGCTGCTGATCCTGGCGTCGGCCGATCTGGCGGCCTGCCAGGGCCATGCGACGTCGCCCGCGGAGCAGGCAGCGAAGGCGGCGATCCTCGACGGCATCATCGTCCGCTATGACGCGTGGCGAAGGGAAGAAGCCTTCGAGCCGCTGCTTCGGGGCTACGACCTGATTGACGATCTCGGGCTGGAGCCCGGGCCGGCATTCTCCGCGATTCTGGGTGAGGTTGAACGCGCGCAGACCGACGGCGAGATCACCACGAGAGAGCAGGCTCTGGATCTGGCGCGGTCTCTCGTCGCTGAAGGGCTCTTGCAGGGCCGCGAGGAAGGGTAACATTGAATAACGCGAATTAGCCGTGGGGTGCCGATGTCGCGCAATCGGCGGGGCCCCACGGAGGCGCCTAACGCGGCAGAACAGACCTGCGGGGCCCCGATCATAGAGACCGGGTACCGGTCTCGCTACCCCGCAACTATCCAAGTGAATTCTCCAACACAACCGGAAGAGCAGCGAAGTCTTCGCATCATGCGAGCGCCCCGTCGTTGCGGGCGCTGAACGAGAGGGATTTGGGCATTGAGCGCTGAGAGGGTCCGGCTGTGCGTCGCTGTGGCTATGCTGCTGCCGGCTCTTGGGACGCCGGCGGGCGCCGACGTGCCGGCGCCGGAGATCGTGCCGGAGATCTTCGACGTGCGATCGCCCGGCCAGGGCAGCTCATGGATCACGATCTCGTGGGATTCCACGGTGGTGAAACACGACCTGCAGGTGGGCGAGATCAAGGGCCTGGCCATCAAGGCTCGGAAGTTTCAGACCATTCCCGACATCTACGCGCTGGGCTACACGGTGCTCGACCTGAAGCCCGATACCCGGTACGAATTCCGTGTCCGAGCGTATCCTCCGGGCGACGCGGGCGGGACGCCGGTGACGTCTCCGTCCATCAAAGTACGCACAGCCGTCGAGGAGCCGCGGGAGTTCTCGGGCCTGCTATTCTGGCCGCAGCGGAGACTCTCCACCTTTCCCACCGCCGTCACCCAGGCGTGCATCGAGGCCCACAATGGTCGGCTGTATGTGCTTGAGGCGATTGGGCCGCGTCTGAAGCTCTCCTCGGTCGTGCCGGAGACCTTCGAGATCGAGTGGACGCGAGACATCACGCCTGTGATCGATGAGCCCACTATGCCTTGTCTGGCCCCGGACATGTGCGTGTCTGAGGGGAAGCTGTGGATCACCTGGCATGTCGGAAAGACGGGCGTTGAGGGCGAGGCGCGGCTGCGGCAGAGACTCATGCGCGTAGACCTGCCGACGAGTCTGGAGCAGCCCGTCGACGACGTGGTCTTGCCCGGCGCGCCTCTCGAGATAGGGCCGAGTAGCCCCGGGCGTGGCACCTGTTACGGGTCGGTCGCCTCGCATCTGGGCAGGCCGTGGCTCGCGTGGACCGAGAGGTGGTCGGAGGAAGGGGAATCGCACAGCCTGCTGTCTCTGGCGCCGTACGATGCGCGGCGTGGGCAGATGGGCCGGCCGATCACGTGGCGCGACGGCGAGGACGCGTGCCCGACGCGCGTCTCGATTACAGCCTTCGGCGGGGACATGGTCCTGCTTTACTCGGAGGTCGACGTCACCGAGCGTTCGGCGGGAGGCGAGAGGCTGGTCTTCGCCCGGTTCGACGGCCGGCGTTTCTTCGACGTTCACACGGTGCGCCGCCTGGGCAGGAACATCAACCCGCGCGGCGTTCAACTGTATGACCGCTTCTATTTCGTCTACCAGTCTGACGCGAACTACCCCATGGCGGGTGGCGCGTACTTCGACGTGGCCCTGGGACGGTTGGCGCCCGGCGAGGCCCTGCGCATTGACTCGGAGATTCGAGTGTCCGCGCTGCCGTACGTGACCGATATGAAGTACAACCACCGGCCCGACATCACGGTGCTGGGGAACACGCTGTATACGGTGTGCGTGAAGCTGGACAAGGCCCCAGCGGGGATGCCCGGCGTGCCTGAGACCGTGGTGGATCGGGGTTTCGGCACCTTCATCGGCAAGATCACGCGGCGGGTCGGCGAGGGGACACCGGGGTCGTGAGTCGACGCACGTAATGCGCCCAGGCATGAAAAAAGGCCGACCTGTGGTGAGGTCGGCCTTTTGCTGCGTCCGCGTTTAGCCCGCTAGCAGGTCACCGGGGCGTGGACGATGCGGAAGACCACATTGCCATCCTCGCCCATCTCCGCGATGATCTCGCCGGTCTCGCCCTCGCCCAGCGCCAGCACATGCTCGGCGAGCGGATCCTCGATCATCCTGCGAATGGCCCGCCTGAGCGGCCGGGCGCCCATCGTCGGATCGTAGCCCTCGTGCGCCAGACGCTCGCTCACCTCGTCGGAAATGACGAGGGTCAGACCCTTCTCCGCGAGATTGTTGGTCACATCCCGCAGTTGCAGGCCGACGATGTTGCGGATGTTCTCCTCGCTCAGCGCGTGGAACACAACCACGTCATCCAACCGGTTCAGGAACTCCGGGCTGAAGGACTTCTTCAGCTCGTCGGTGACCTTCTGCCTCATACGCTCGTAGTTGCCGCGCAGAGCGTCGGCGGTCTGTTCCCGCTCCGATGTGGTGAAGCCGATGCTGCGGCTTTCGCCGATCAGCCGGGCGCCCACGTTGCTGGTCATGATGATGATGGCGTTCTTGAAGTCCACCACGCGGCCCTGGCTGTCCGTCAGCCGGCCGTCTTCCATGACCTGCAGCAGGATGTGGAACACCTCGGGATGAGCCTTCTCGATCTCGTCGAACAGGATGACGCAGTATGGCTTGCGGCGCACCTGCTCCGAGAGCTGGCCGCTCTCCTCATAGCCTACGTACCCGGGCGGCGCACCGATCAGCCGCGACACGGCGAACTTCTCCATGTACTCGGACATGTCGATGCGGATCATCGCGTCGTCGTCGCCGAACAGGAAGCGGGCCAGGATGCGGGCCAGGTAGGTCTTGCCGACACCGGTCGGCCCAAGGAACATGAACGAGCCGGTCGGGCGCTTCGGGTCCTTGATGCCCGCTCTCGCGCGTCGCACAGCCTTGCAGATCGTGTTGATGGCCTCTTCCTGGCCAACGACATCGTCCTGCACGGCGTCCTCCATCTTGAGCAGGCGCTGCGACTCTTCCTCTGACAGAGTGGTGACGGGCACGCCGGTCCAGATCGAGACGACCTGGGCGATATCCTCACGGAACACCTGAGGGCGCTCTTCGCTTCCCTCCGGCCAGCCGTCAGCCCCACGCAGTGCCGGGGCGCTACGGGTGTAACCCTCGTCACGGTCTGTCTCCAGCGGATCACCAAACTCATCGGGGAGTTCGTCGGTCTCGTCCTCGGTGTGAAGGTGCGCCAGTCGCTGCGACAGACCGCGTACCTCGGTGCCGTGCCAGTGTTCCCGGAGCTTCACGCGCGACCCGGCCTCGTCCAACAGGTCGATGGCCTTGTCGGGGAGCGACCGGTCGCTGATGTAGCGCACCGAGAGGTCCACGGCGGCCTCGAGGGCATCGCGCTCATAGTCCACTTGGTGGAAGTCGGCGTAGCGTTCCAGGATGCCCTCAAGAATGCCCAGGGTTTCGTCCTGGGTCGGCTCGGAGACCATGATGGGTTGGAAGCGGCGCTCGAGAGACGGTGTCTTCTCGATGTGCTTGCGGTACTCGTCGAGGGTGGTCGCGCCGATGCACTGCAGCTCACCACGGGCCAGGGCCGGCTTCAGGATGTTCGACGCATCCATGGCGCCTTCCGCGGCACCCGTGCCGACGATGGTGTGCAGCTCGTCGAGGAAGACGATGATGTGTCCTCGCGCGGCGCGGATTTCCTCCATGACGCGCTTCATGCGCTCCTCGAACTCGCCGCGGTACTTGGTGCCCGCGACAAGCCCAGCCAGGTCCAGGGCGACGAGACGGCGATTGGCCAGGGGGTCCGGCACCCGGTTATCGGTGATGCGCTGGGCCAGACCTTCGGCGATGGCCGTCTTGCCAACGCCGGCCTCGCCGATGAGACACGGGTTGTTCTTGGTGCGTCGGCAGAGGATCTGGATGACGCGCTCCATCTCCTGCTCGCGGCCGATCACCGGGTCAAGCTGGCCCTGTGCGGCCAGTTCGGTAAGGTCACGGCTGTAGTGGTCGAGGTTCGCCGTCTTGCTCTTCGAGCGCGGCTGGCCCTCGCCCTGGCGGTCTTCGCCGGTCGGGAGCTTCGCGCTGGACAACTCCGCGACCGCGTTGCGTATCTGCGTCAGTTCGGCTCCGTAGTTCCGCAGCAGGCGGAAGGCCGGGCCCTTACTCAGGCGGAGCAGACCCAGCAGCATATGCTCGGTGCCGATGTACGGGTCGCCGAGGGTCCTGGCTTCCTGCCACGCGAACTGAAGGGCCTGAGTGGCCTCAGGAGTGAAGGAGGGATTCTCGCTTGCCTCACCCTCGCGCCCCGTCTCGACCTGTGCCTCCAGGTCCGCGCGAAGACGCTCCACATTCACACCGCGGTGCTTGAGCACATCCACGGCAGTGCCTTCACCGAGGCGCAGCAGCCCGATCAGCAAGTGCTCTGTGCCGATCAACTGGGCATTGGACCGGGTCGCTTCCGAATGCGACAGAAGCACCGCCCTGCGAGCGCGACTCGTAAAACGCTGCCATAACTTCATGAAACGCGAAAACCTCCTGATGGATGCTACGACCTGCTACGACAACGGCACCGACAGACCCGGCGCGAAAGATGCCCGCCAGTTAACTTAGTTATATAACGTTCGATACGCCCTCAATGTTTCAATGATACAGAAATGTCACTGAAACGTCATGCAGAGGTTACGCAGCAGGTGTTTCTGGTGGCGCGCGCTCCTTCGATGGGCCTGCGCGCGCGAAGCTTGACGGCCTAGCTGTCAAACGGCACCGCGGAAACTGTGGGCAGCCTATAGTCTACCCGTCTGGCTCCGCGATTACTCGTCGTAGATTGGCGTGCCCTCGGAACGGGTCAACTGCTGGAAGCGTTCGAGCAGCTTCCCTGTGACCGGCCCCGGCGTTCCGTCGCCGATGCTCCGGCCGTCGACCTTCACCGCAGGGATCAGCTCTGCCGCGGTGCCGGTCAGGAACACTTCGTCCGCGTTGTAGACCTGATGCGACCGGAACAACTCCTCGCGCACCTCGATGCCTTCGGCCTCTGCGAGCCCGATGACTGCCTGACGGGTGATGCCCTTCAGGTTGCCGATGTGCAGCGGCGGCGTGACGAGCGCGCCATCAACCACCAGGAACAGGTTGTCGCCCGTGCACTCGGACACGTAGCCGTCGTAGCTGAGCATGATGCCTTCGGGCACGCCGGCCCGGGTCGTCTCGATCTTGGCCATGATATTGTTAAGATAGTTCAGCGGCTTGAGCGCTGGGTCGAGGGCGTCCGGAGGCACTCGCCGGGTCGCGCAGGTGATGAGTTCCAGGCCCTCGGTGTAGTACTTCTCGGGATACAGCGCAATCTGCGCGGCGATGATGATCACCGACGGCGTCGGGCACTTGCGCGGATCCAGGCCGAGGTCGCCGACCCCGCGGGTAACGACCAACCGGATGTACCCGTCGTGGATGTCGTTGGCGCGGCAGGTTGCGCATAGAGCGTCGGACATCTCCTGCTTGCTCACCGGGATGTCGAGCATGAGTGTCTGAGCGCCCTGGTACAGACGGTCCAGGTGTTCGTCGAGTCGGAACACGCGCCCGTCGTAGGCGCGGATGCCCTCGAAAATGCCGTCCCCGTACAGTAGACCGTGGTCGAAAACGGAGACTTTGGCTTCGCTCTCTGGGACGAGCTCGCCATCTAGGTAGATCGTGAGACCCATGTCGTGAACCACCTTCAAGGTCGTGGCGGCGCGAGAAGCCGTCGAAACTTGTTCCTCGCACGACGCGTGTGCAGCACGGTCAAGTATAGCACACCTGCAAGGGGAGCGGAACCAGATCGTCGCTCGCGACGCGCCAGGTGCAAAGTGCCCACAGACCGCTGGAAACGGCTCCCTCGGTGGAAAACGGGGGACCCGCCGGAGCGCCTCAGACAACCACTCTCAGCAATATCTCGACCATGTTGGCCGCTTCCAGGCCGGACCCTACTTCCGCTCGGACTGTGAGCTCGTCCACGCGCTCGACCGTCGGTACAAGAGCGGCGGCTTTGGCATGAACGGGCTTGTGGTACTGCAGCTTCACCTCGATGGGACGCCCCGGCTTGAAGGGCGGGATCTTTTCGCGGCGTGCGACGGCCGCTGCGGCGCCACTGCGGATCAGTTCGCGGGCTTCGTCCAGCGGCAGGCAACGCATGAACTGCCGGGTGTACGCCGACTTGACCGCCGCCGCCTCGACCTGCTCTCCGAGCACCTCGTGAACCTGCCTCGCGAGAGCCTCGTCGCCGGAGACGAAGATGATCGGGACGTCGTAGTCGCCGGCATGGGCGGCGCTGATTCCATACTCGCCGATCTCGACGCCGTTGTACCACAATCGCCGCGTGCGCATGACCATTGTGTGGGAGATCGCCCCGTCTTCCGTCAGCGCCCGGGCATGGTACCCGACCAGCATCCCCGCATCGATGCCCTCATCCACGCCGTCCATCATCCTCGCCACTTCGCCCCAGCCCTGGATCAAGTGCGCCTTGGGATGCAGCTTCTCCAGCAATATGTTATTGGCAGAGCCGTGGGAATCATTCACCCACACGTCGGAGGCCCCCGCGTCAAGCGCGCCCTCGATGGCTGCGTTGACGTCGCCGGTCATCAGCTCTCGGGACCTGCCGAAGTCGGGGTCGTTCGTTTCGGTCATGTCACCATGGAAGATGCCGGATATACCTTCCATGTCGGCGGAGATGAGAATTCTCATACATGCGTCCTCCGAAGGCGCGGGCGGAACAAGGTACGACCCGCGCCGATAAAGAATTAGCCCATAGTAGCCTGACGCGCCGGACCCGTTGACCGGGCAGCGCACGGTTCTAGGACAGTGGGTCACACAGGGAGTTGCCCGGCGTCACGCAGGGCATTTGTGTGTGACTCGAGTGCCCCCAACACGGATGCGGCCGCAGGCTCACCATGAAGCCCCAATACGGGAGGGCTGCTGTATGCGAGCGCCTCTTCTCACCGGTCTGTTGCTGCTGCTTTCCGCGTCGTTCGTCGCAGCGGACGTCGCCGACTACCTGCTTCCCAACGGCGAGCCGATCGTCGGCGTTTACTACTACTCCTGGTACAACGGCGAGCCCTACCGGCACGTCGGATGGACGCCCGAGTTCGAGTATGACAACCGCGCCAATGATGACCATATCCACGAGGTCATCAAGGCGATGACCGACTACGGGATCAACCAGGCGTCGTACTCCTACTGGGACAACGGTTTCTACCTGGACTGCATGGGCACGCACCTTGATCATGCGGAGCAGTTGGCGGCCCAGGGGCGTCCCTGCTACTTCTCGCCGTACCTGGAGCCTCGCACTATCGACAAGGTGTTCGCGAGCCCCGAGGCGATTTCGTCCAATGTAGATTTCATAGGCACGTTTACCAAGAAGTTCGGGAATCACCCGGCCTTCTGTACGCTCGGGGGCGTGCCCTTCACCAACATTTACGTGACCTACTACAGGCCGGACGAGGCCGACGCTGACTTCCGCGCTTTCCTGAAGGCCAAGTACCGCACGATGGACGCTCTGCTGCAGGCCTGGACCGGGCAGGAGGGCTACGAAGGGCAGATGCTGCCGGTCGACGCGGTACCCGACAGCTTTGACGCGATCGCGCTTGCCACCGCGAGGCCCGGCACCGTGGCCTTCGCCGATCGCCAGGAACTCCGGGCGGCACGCCTGAAAGACGGCTGGGGCCAGGTGATAAGGGGTGTCGAGGCACAAAGCGGTCTAGCCGGCCGATACACCGGCGACGTGAGTCGGACCATCGTCAGCCCTGCGCGTTACATGGATGCCCTGACGGGCATGAGCTGGTACAGCTTCGGCTACGCACTCACAAACCCGACGCGGCGTCCCAAGCTCATCTCCGAGGTCTCCAAGTACACGGGGACCACCTTCCTGAACACCATCGCCCCGGGGTACGTCGACCGCCAGCAGCGATGGACCGGTGGCCGTGTCGAACGTGACCCGTACCTGTACCCGTATGCCTGGGCGAAGGCCATCCAGAGCCTGCCCGAGGGCGTCATGGTCCTCACCCACTCCGAATGGTTCGAGGGCTCGATCATCGACGTCACGAAGGAGTACGGCAAGGAGGACTACGAGACCACCGAACTGTACTCGTCGGTCTTCCGCAATGCCTTCAAGAGCATCTACGACGAGAAGCGAGACAAGGAGCCCATCGCCGTCATCTTCAATGAGTGGGCCACGTATGGGATTAACGAGGGCGGCAGGGATCTGGACGACATCTACGGCCTCATCAAGCTGCTGGAATGTCTCAATCTCGACTACGATGTGATCCCCGAGAGCTTCCTGAGCGACGAGGAGCTGGCAGGTCGCCAGATCGTCCTCGTGCCGAATTGTGGCGTCTCTCTGGCCCCGGGGCACAATGAACTGCTCCTGGACTGGGCGCGCAAGACCGCGAACGCGAAGCTGATCGTGGACCGGTCGACCTGGTGGGCCAACGCCCTGGACCTGGAACTGGACGAGGGCGCGGCAACTATAGGCCGCTACCGGTGCGAGCAGGCGGGCCAGTGGATTGAGCCCCTCGGTCCCAGCTTCGAGGGCCTGAAGATCCACAGTATCGGCGCCTGCTACCGCGTGGGAGAGAGCGAAGGCGATTCGCCGAAGATTCTCGGACGGCGATATGAGGACGACGGGCGCGGAGTCATCTTCTTCAACGGGCGGCTCGGGGCTGAGTTCCAGCAAGCATTCAAAGCCCGCTCGGCGGAGGGGAGAGTCCCCCGGCTGGAATGCGAGGCGCTGCTCGCCCTGCTGAAGGCGAACCAGGGCCCGCTATTCGCCACCCTTCCGGAGCCGCCCAGCGACAGCTTCGAGATCAAGGCCGGCCCGGCGCTCAACGTAAACGACACGATCGTGCTTCCCGCGGGCAACGTGCTGCCGTGGGGCTACATCGCCGATCACCGCTCTGTGGGCTGGGGTCTGGGGGCGGGACACTCCGCCGAGGAGACCAAACCGTGGAAACGCCTGCAGTGTCATTTCATGGTGGCGGTGAGCGAGGACCTTCCGGTGTCGGAGGTTCAGGCGCTGGATAGTGACTCGGGCCGCTTCATCGACCTGGGCTACTCCCGCAATGAGAACACCGTCTCCTTCATGCACCCGATGAAGTTCCAGGCGGTCTTCGCCGTCGTGCAGTCACCGGCGAAGCTGCTGATGCCGGACATAATGGTGAGTCCCGGAGCCACCACGCAGTTCAATGTCCAGGTGGCGAATGTCACCAACGAGAGGCACGAGTGCACGCTGCGCCTGAAGCGAAGCACACTCCCGGCCTGACGATGGAGCCGGTGACTTTCACGCTGCTGCCCGCGGGGCAGACTACAAAGATCGCCATCGACCTCGTGGCCGGGACGGACTACGCCAGCGGCAATCGGGTCCTTGCCTTCGATCTTGAGGCCGGCGGGCGTACTGCCACCTTCTGGCGTCCGGCGACTTGCACGCTGCCGGCGAGCAGCGAGCATCGGCACCCGGACGACGGTTCTAGGCGGGACGATGGGCTCGAAGGTCACGCGAAAGGTGGCGCTTGTGAATGTGGGCGAGTGCCCGGCCACCGATGTGCGACTGAAGCTGCTGGACGGCGAAGTAGCTGTCGGCGACCTGAACCCGAAGGAGGAGCGGACGGCCGAAGTCAGCTTCACGATCCCCCAGTCGCGCCGCGCGGAGAATGTGCCAGGCAAGACGGTGAGTCTCACCCTCGGGCAAGACAAGGTCAGCCAGGGAATGACCACCATGTCTGGAGGCGACGGGCAGTTCCGCGACATCACAGTCGGTGG
>JALGSS010000986.1 GCA_029821745.1 Candidatus Zipacnadia bacterium | reverse complement strand
ACGAACCCCGGGTCCCCCGTCACCCAGAGCTTCCCGCCGTTGGCCATGCGCCTGGCCACAGTCTCCGCCACGTACGCAATGTCGGGAAGCGCCCCGATTGTGCCTTCTACGCTTGCGAGCAATCGATCCAGGTAGACCTGCGATGGTGTGCGGTCGGCATCGCTGAACACGGGCTGAACTCCTCCTGCGGCAACGGTGGTCACGAGTACCAGACAGACCCACGGCATTGTGTGCAGCTTCATTGTTATCACCCGTCTGATCTTTCCCGGAGCCTGAAGCGAATCCTCCGCCGGCTTTGGTCGTAAGATCCCCCCAGAGCGAGACTGGCTTCAGGTACGGGAGGAAATCCGGCGGGCCATGGCCAAGATACCGTCTGGGGTGGCCCGGTTTCGCTGGAGCCAGAGGTGACATGCTGTCGGCCCCCCGCCGTGACGTCCGGTATCCACACAGCCGCACAGGAGGCAGTTTATGGCCCGCATGTTCGTCGTCGCAATGATATTGCTCTCCTTTTCACACTCGCCGGAGCCGCCGACCGTTGGAGCCCCCCGCCCGGCGTCTTCCCGATTCTCGGATGGGTCAACCCGCCGGGAGACTTCACGACCCAGGAACGCTATGACGAGATGGCCGAAGCCGGCTTCACCCTCGTGCACCATTGCTCCGACAAGGCCGCGCCCTTCGCCAAGAAGGCCGGAATGTACACCCTCGCTTCCCTCGGCACGCCAGACCCGGCCACTGACGCGGGGAAGGCGACGATCGAGGGCGTTGTCGGCCGGTGGAAGGATGAGCCCACGTGTCTGGGGTACTCCCTGCGCGACGAGCCCGGCGCGAGTGCATTCCCGCTCCTCGCCGGCATCACGCGGGAAGCCGAGAAGCTCGACCCGGACGGCATCTCGTTCATCAACCTGTTCCCGAACTACGCCAATGAGAAGCAGCTTGGCACGAAGACCTACGCCGAACACGTTGAGAAGTACCTGTCCGAGGTGAAGCCGCGCGTGTTGTGCTTCGATCACTATCCGCTCGTCGGCAAGGACGCCGTCCGGGGGAACTACTACGAGAACCTGGAGATCATCCGCGCCGCCGCGCTGCGTCATGATGTCCCCTTCTGGGCCTTCGCGCTGACGTGTCCCCACGGGTCGTACCGCAACCCGACAGAGGCCGAAGTGCGGTTCCAGGTCTTCTCCGACATCGTCTACGGCGCCCAGGGCATATTCTATTTCACCTACTGGACGCCCCGCAGCTCCCACTGGGACTTCCACAACGCGATCATCGACGTCGACGGCACGCGCACCGAGCACTTCGAGCAGGTGAAGCGCGTCAACGCCAAACTCAAGGGCTGGGGGCCAGTGCTGCTGAAGCTGTCGTCGAAGGAAGTCCGCCACGTCGGCGACGTGCCCGCGGGAGCCCGCGCGTACCCGACCGACCGCGCCTCCGGCGGCGACTTCATCATCGGCGAGTTCTCGCACGAGGACGGCTCCGAGTGGCTCATCCTGATGAACAAGGACTTCCGCTCGACGCAGTTCCTCACGCTCACGCTCCCCGGCGTCAAAGCTCTCAGCGAGTGGTGGGAGACTGGAGAGCTGCTCGGGCCGATCGAGAGCGAGGACGGCGCGTTCGAGATCCCCATCGCGGCCGGAGATGCGCGCCTGTTTATGATCGGCGAGCCGAAGTAGCCTGTTTCTTCAAGAACGAAAGCGCCCGGGCAATGTCGCCCGGGCGCCGATTGCTTCCGTCGGGTATGGTCCGCCTTCGCAGGGACGGGACTTGGGTTGTGCTGAAAAAGGGTCTGATAGCCGTGGGGTGCCGATGTCGTACAATCGGCGGGGCCCCACGGAGGCCCCCAATCCGGTGAAACGGCCCTGCGGGGCCCCGGTCACTGTACGACGTGACCACCCCGCAGCTATCCGGGTGAGTTCCTCAACACAACCCTTGTCGCGGCCGTGTCACCTCAACGCTTCCTCTGATCCACGACGTCCTCTTCCATCCCGGAGAACTCGTTGCCGGCTAGCTTGAGGCGCTTGATCTTGGGCCCAATCCGCAAACCAATGCGCGTGCGGGACTTCGCCCGCCGCCGGTTGTCGCTCACTATGTTCCCGCGGAGCACGACTCCGCCGGCCGTCCCCAGCATCTCGATCGCCACGCACTCGCCCTTCTTGCCGCTGTCCTCGATCACATTGGCGTCGAAGACGTTCCTGTGTGGGTCGCGACGGGCGACGGGGTGCTCTCGGAACAGGATCCCGTGAGCGCCGCTTCGCCGCACGACATTGCCGCGGATCACATTGTCCGTATCCCGGTGACCGATGGAGATGCCGATGGAACCACTATCCTCGATCACGTTGTTCTCCACCACGCCCTCCCGAACGCCCCAGCAGAAGAAGAAGCCCACGTTCCCGCCTTGGATGAGATTGTCGTGGACTCGCGTCCGCTGGCGTCGTCGCACACCTGGTAGCTGATCCCGTCGCTGTTGTTGTCGCGGCTCGTGACATCACGGATCGTGATTCTGTCGCAGTCCTGGATGAAGATGCCGCCACCGTAGTTGCCGTCGAGGTTCTCGTTCTCCTCGCGGTTTCCGTCGATCAGCAGGCTCTCGATGGCCACGTCATTCACGTAATCGCCGGTGATGATCGGGAACAGCGTCGCCGCCTCGGCCTTCACGTCGGTCCAGAAGTTCTCCCGAGGGTCCCGGTCGAGGTGAATCACGTCGCCCTCGATTGCCGTCACGGTACGCTTCACCACTTGCATCCCACCGTGGTGGGGAGACTTGCCGCGCAGCAGACACGCCCCGCCGACGCGGAATAGAGACGGGTCCTTCACGCGCACGCACGTGCCGTACCAGTCGAGGTCATCGGCCAGCCGCGTCGAAGCTGACGGGCACTTGCGCAACACCGTGTCATCCCCCGCTCCGACGATATTGACACGGTTCCGGATGAACAGAGAGTTGCCCATCTCATAGGTACCCGGCAGAATCCGCACCGTGCCCTCGCCAAGGCGTGCGACGAAATCCACGGCGGCCTGCAGGCCGAGGTGGTCAGTGGCCGTGAAGTCAGCACCCGACGGTCCGACGGTCACT
>JALGSS010000985.1 GCA_029821745.1 Candidatus Zipacnadia bacterium | reverse complement strand
CACTACTACGCCGCGCACAACGAGCCCTGGGGCATAGTGGACATGGGCGGGCGAACGACCTTCAGCGTTGACGAAGGCGAACCGGTGGTATTGCAGAGCCTGCCGGACACCGGCAGCTTCAATACCTTCAAGTGGTCCCCGAAGAACGCGACGCTTCGCCTGGAGAAAGGCGAGCATACGATCCGCTGGACCAACATCAAGGGCGGGGGCATCAACTACGACGCTTTTGTGCTGTGCGATGATCCGGAGTGGACCCCCGAAGGCGCGCCTCCGGAGGGGCCAGCCGTCGGCAGGCACATGATCGTGGTGGATGCGGAGAGCTTTGTGCAGAGCAAGGGCGAACAGCTCTCGGTCGCCGTTCGGGGCCGCAAGCCCGACTTCGGGTTCGCGCCGGGAGAGCTGAAGGAGTGGCCCAGGTCGAAGCAGATCGAGATGCACGTCTTCCCGGCCCAGGGCTGGGTGAATTCGATTGAGCCCATCGCCGACCTCGACATCGAGAACGGGACCGGCACCCTCGTCGGCCGGATCATGGAGTTGCGTGTCGGCAATCGTTACTTCCTTGAGAATATCTTCGAGGAGCTCGACACTCCGGGCGAGTGGTACCTCGACCGCGAAACGGGCACGCTCCACTACTGGCCGACCGAGCCGGACTTCGCCGAAAAGGCGATAGTGGCGCCGGTTCACGATCGCATCATTCATATGAGAGGCGGGGCTGGGGCGGGCCCGGTGCGGAACATCGAGATAGCCGGCTTCACGTTCATGGACACCAGCTACACGCCCCACACCGGCAACCCGTACGGCCCCCCTGACGCAGCAATCTGGATCGAGTATGGCCGCGACTGCCTGATCGAGAACTGCCGCTTCACGCGGCTGGGTGGGAGCGCGCTGAATCTGGTCGGAGATGTTCGGGGCAACAGGTTCCTGGGCAACACCGTCGAGTACGTGGGCCAGAACGGTGTTTACATGTATGGCCATAGCGCCACCACATGTCCGATGGAGAACACCGTAGCTGGCTGCCACATACACCACATTGGCCTCATCTACAAGAGTGTCGGGGGTGTTCACATCGGTCCGCGCCCTGCGTCGCTGGCTCAGCAGCCGGGCAATCTCATCGCCCACAACCTGATCACCGACGTGCCCCGCTATGGCGTCGGAATCCTGATGAACCAGGGCAACAACGTGGTCGAGTTCAATGAGATCCGCCGCAGCAACCTGGAGACGAATGACACCGGAGGGATCGCGACCTGTGTGCGCAACCGGGAGGCGGCGGGCAATATCTTCCGCTTCAATCTGGTGATGGACTCCATCGGCCTGCAGACCACCACTGAGGGGGAAATACTCACGCCGTTCTTTACGTGGGGCATCTACCTGGACGACGACTCAAGTCACGCGCAGGTGTATGGCAACATCTGCGTGCGCAACTACCGCGGCGGCGTGGTCATTCACCGAGGCCAGAAGAACGTGATCGAGAACAACATTTTTGTCGACTCCAACCTGGGGGAGGCGGAGTTCATGGACTGGGGCGGGCAGATGGTGGGAAACGTCTTCCGTCGCAACATCTCCTACCGCGTCAAAGGGGTCGGCGACATGATCCGCTTTACCGGTCCATTCGGATGGACCGACCAAGTGCTGGCCGAGTGCGACCGCAACCTGTACTGGAACGCCGCGGACGAGCCCTCGTTCACGTTCGGGGGCAACTCTCTGGAGCAATGGCGTGAGATGGGCTACGACAAACACTCCGTCGTCGCCGACCCGATGTTCAGGGCCCCGGAGAACGATGACTATAGGCTCGATGCAAAATCGCCCGCCTTCGAACTGGGCTTCCAGGCAATCCCGGTGGCGAAGATCGGGCTGAACGGGTACGACCGCAGCGAATACTGAGGAGCCCGTCCAAGCCGGGCGCTTGCTGCCAGGTCTGAACGGAGCGGGACACAACGAGCGGCGTGGAGAGCTACGCTGGCGGGCTAGCTCCGTGACAGCGACGTGCGGAGGAAACCATGTTGCGGGTGTTGTACGTGTAGCTCGTGTAGGTGCCATTGGCCCGCGTTATCCGAGTGAGCTTGCCTACCGAATCGTAGGCGAAAGTGGTCTCTTCG
>JALGSS010000984.1 GCA_029821745.1 Candidatus Zipacnadia bacterium | reverse complement strand
CCGGCTGAAGGAATACGAGAACCTGCTCACCAAGAACCGTGTGTTCCGCGCCCGTACGGAGGGCGTCGCGGTGATCTCCCAAGACGAGGCGATTCGGCACGGCATGTCCGGCCCATGCTTGCGTGCCTGCGGCGTTGAGCGCGATCTGCGCAAGATCCTCGGATACAGCGTCTATCCCGAGTTCGATTACGACGTGCCCGTATATGATACCGGCGACGCGATGGCCAGGCACCTCGTCCGCTGCGACGAGATGGTCCAGAGCCTGCGGATTCTCGAGCAGGCAATCGGCAAGATCCCGGCGGGCGAGATCAACGTGAAGGTCCCGCGGGTCGTGAAGCCCGACCCGGGCGAGGTGTATGAGCGGATCGAGGGACCTCGCGGTGAGGTCGGTTGTTACCTCGTTTCCGACGGGTCCGACAAGCCGCTTCGGATGCGCTGGCGACCGCCGTCCTACTTCAACCTGCAGCCTTTGCCCCTCCTGATGCGCGGGGGCTATATCGCCGATACAGTGGTCGCCATTGCCAGCTTGGACATCATGCTGGGCGACATCGACAAGTAGGGAGGCACACCAATGAAGGTGACCATCAAGGATTTCGCGGTGGATATGCAGGTCAAGACCAATGGCGTCGAGTTCGAGGTGCGTGACAACAGTGAGGAGCACCTGGGGGATCTCGTCGTCACCAAGACCAATCTCATCTGGTGTCAAGGTAGGACCACCCGCAAGAACGGAGTGAAGGTGCCCTGGAAGCAGTTCATTACCTGGATGGAGGAGAGGGACTGACGGTGTGGCTGTGAGAACGTGAGGACGCCGGGACGGAAGAGAGGGTGCCCGAACACGATGATTGCGCTGGTTGAGGCGAAACGCGATGAGATCGCGCAGCTTTGTGTTCGCCACCATGTCCAGCGCCTCGAGTTGTTCGGGTCGGCGACGCAGGCCAACTTCGATCCGCACAGGAGTGACATTGACTTGCTGGTGACGTTCCAGCCGATGTCGCCTACGGAACACGCCGACTGCTACTTCGGACTGCTCGAGTCGCTCGGGGCCCTGTTCGACTGCAAGGTTGATCTCATCGAAGCGCCAACTTTGGGCAACCCGTATTTTCTGGCCTCCATCAAGCCGACACGGGAGTTGCTCTATGCGGCTTGAGGCGAAGAAATACATCTATGACGTACAGCAGGCTTGCGAGCGATTGAGACATTGACCGGCTACTCGACGACACTGACAAGTGAGGTCTCTGCGGAGCGATGCTTGAGTACGACGGCATCAGCGAATTGATAAAGGCTGCCCCGCGCCGACTGGCGGACGCGCGCGAGTTGCTTGAGCAGCCTTCGCGCAACCCGAATGGCTCAGACGCAGCCTTCCGGCACCAATGCGGCAGCATCTATCTCGCGGGCTACGCCGTCGAATGCCTACTCAAGGCCTACATTATTGACCGGACAGACGCTGTCCGCCGGACCAAGACGCAGACGTGGTCTGAGGTGCTGGCCTACCGCCGGAAAACGGGGAAGAAACCGGACCTCTCGGGCGCGAAGTCACACGATCTTGGGTTGCTCCTCAGGGCGTGCGACCTGCCTGTGAGAATGCACAGCAGCCCAGACCTGATCGTCGCGTGGGCCAAGTGCGTGAAGGATGGCGTAGCGTGGATGCCATTGAGACTGTCTACAACTGGCTTCGGACGCAGTTGTCGACGTGAGCGCTGATTCAACAGCGGGAGGAGGAAACGACATGGCTGCGGGCAGGAAGGTGAACTTCGAGGCCCTCGCACCGCGCGTCGAGAAGGTGTTGCGGGTCGAGTTCCCCAATGACACCATTGACATAGCCGAAGGACACATGGGCCGGCCTCACGTCAAGATCGTCTCCAAACGCTTCAACAACCTCTCAGAGCGCGAGAAACAGCAGATTGTGTGGGATCTGCTCCGAGAGGGCCTGGGGCCGGAGGCCCAGGACGTGGCCTGGGTTCTCCCCTTCGGCACTGACGAGCTCCCCTAGGGGCCCGATATGCCGTCGTACCCTATGAACCGTATCTATTGACCTGCACCTCATCCTATGATCACATTGCGTTCACTCTTCAACTCAATCCGCGAATGGACAGAGGGCCTCCTGACCGGCTGGGGAATGCCTGCTGACTGGGCATTCCTGACCACGGAGATTCTCGTCTGGGTCGTCGGCGTTGTGTTCGCCATCGCGGTGATGATGATCGCCGCCCTCGTGCTCGTGTACCTGGAGCGCAAGGTGGCGGGGTACATCCAGGCCCGACTGGGGCCCATGCGCGTCGGCCCCATCGGCTTGTTCCAGACGCCCATGGACGCTATCAAGCTCCTCGTAAAAGAGGACATCGTCCCCGAGGGCGCGGACAAGATCCTGCACACCCTCGGCCCCGTCTTGTTCTTCGCCGTCTCGCTGATGGCGTGGCTGGTCATCCCGTGGGACAAGGACGTCGTGATCGGGCGCATCGTCGACCAGAACATCGGCCTGCTGTACCTGTTGGGCGTCAGCGGCATCACGGTCATCGCGATCCTGATGGGCGGCTGGGGCTCGAACAACAAGTGGTCGCTGATCGGGGCGGTTCGCGCCGGGGCGCAGATGCTCAGCTACGAGATCCCGATGCTCCTGGCGCTGCTGTGCGTCGTGCTGGTCAACGAGTCCCTGGCGCTCGCGGATATCGTCCAGGGCCAGTCGGGCCACGGCCTGCTGTCCTGGAACATTCTCAAGCCCTGGCTCTGGCTGCCGGCCCTGCTGTTTATCATCGCCATGTTTGCCGAGGTCGCCCGCCAGCCCTTCGACTTGCCGGAGGCAGAGAGCGAACTGGTCGGTGGCTACCACACCGAGTACACGGGGATGAAGTTCGCGCTCTTCTTCCTGGGCGAGTACGCCAACATCCTGCTGATGTCGATGGTCGTCTCGGTGCTGTTTCTGGGAGGCTGGACCTCGCCCTTCGGACCGGCGGACACGTTCATCCCAGGCATCATCTGGCTGTTCGCCAAGGCCGGACTGCTGGTGTTCTTCGTGCTGTGGGTGCGCTGGACCCTCCCGCGGCTGCGGCCAGACCAGATGATGACGTTCTCGTGGAAATTCATGGTTCCCGCCGGGTTCCTGGCCCTGGCCATCACCGCGGGAGCCGTAGCACTGCTGCCCTTCGCGTAGACTGCGCCGGAGGCCCGCCACCTGGGCCGCCCGCAGACATTGTCGCCGCTCACACGAAACCATGACTAACCAGACCCGTCACCAACCGCCCCGTGAAGCGCCCGTCGCCGACATTCTCGGCGGCGCGCTGAGCATTCTCAAGGGCTTGTGGGTGACGATCAGCGTTTTCTTCCGTCCGAAGGCGACGGTCCGCTACCCCTTCGAGGAACGGGAAGCGAACTACACACCGCGCCCGGGCTATCGCGGCGATTTCGCCCTGATCACCGACAAGGAGACGGGCGAGCTGCGCTGCACGGCCTGCATGAGCTGCGTGAAGGCCTGCCCTGACGCGTGCATCCACATTGTGGGTGAGGGCAAGGGCAAGGAGCGCAAGCCTGTCGAGTTCTATATCGACGTGGGCCTGTGCATGTTCTGCTGGATGTGTGTCGAGGCGTGCCCCTTCGACGCCTTGACCATGACCCCCGACTATGAGCAGGCCACAGACGACCCGCGCAAGCTGATCCGCAATCTGGACACGCTGCGGGAGCGCGGCCTGGAGTATGACGATGTTCTGAGGGTGCAGACCGCCGAGGCGCCCCCGGAAGTACC
>JALGSS010000983.1 GCA_029821745.1 Candidatus Zipacnadia bacterium | reverse complement strand
CACGCTCCCTACACCTGTCCCACGCCCCTGCTTGAACGCGTCGCGGCTGCGGCGGCGGAGCACGATATCCCTGTCCACATCCACGTTGCGGAGACCGAGAAGGAGTACCAGGATTCCCTGGCCGAACACGGCGTGAGCCCGGTGCAGTACCTGGACAGCATCGGCGTCCTGAGCGGGACCTGTGCCCTGGCCCACTGTGTCTGGCTCGACGAGGAAGATATCGATCTCCTCGCCGAGCGTGGCGCCGGTGTGGTCCACTGCCCGGGAAGCAACATGAAGCTCGCAAGCGGATTCGCCCGCGTTCCGGACCTTCTCGCTGCCGGGGCGACAGTTGGCCTTGGAACCGACGGTGCCGCCTCCAACAACAATCTCGACCTGTTCGAAGAGATGATGCTGGCCGCCACGATACACAAGGGCCACAGTGGCGATCCCACGGTTGTCCCGGCCGAGCAAGCCCTGGCGATGGCCACCCGCGACGCTGCCCGATGTCTTGGCATCGGCGACCTCGTGGGGACGCTGGAGGTCGGCAAGCGGGCCGACATCGCGCTGGTCGATCTGTCCGGGCCCCACTTGAGGCCGCTGCACCACGTGGTGTCCCATCTCGTTTACTCGGCAGGAGCCGCGGACGTGAAGATGACGGTGGTCGATGGCGAGATTGTCATGCGTGACGGTGAGTTCCCCGGCCAGGATGTTGCGCAGATCTACGATGAGAGTTGCGCGAGGGCTCAGTGCCTGTGCGGTGTCACGTGTGAGGAATTGGTGGGGGAGTAGCCACTCGCCTGGACGCACCGGCGTCGGGTCGCCGGCCATCCATACGGCAAAAAGGCAGAGACCTCACGGGGTCTCTGCCTTGCTTCTTCTGTGTGCGTTCCGACGGCTGCTCTTACTTGCTCAGGCGGATGTTTTTGCCGATCTGGCGCAGCACACCCTCCGCCGCCTGGGCCATCTTGACCTGCTGCAGCATCACGACGTACCGGCCCTGGCGCATGACGTAGGTGTGCCCGTGGGTCGGGTGGCGCATCGTGAAGGCTCCCTGGCCGAGGGCCGGCACCGGGCGTGCTATTCCAGCCTCCCGCAGGTAGCTCTCGACCTCTGCGAAGGTCTGGGAGGCGCCGCTGGCATTGTGGGCGTCGAACAGGACAAGCTGCATCGTGGCGTCGAGCTTGTTGGGGTAGCGCCGCCCGTACGTGACCTTGAAGGCGTTGCGGAGCGCAGCCCGGCCGAACACCTCACGCCGCTGGAACCCCGCGGTCTCGATGATCATTCCACGCTGTGCAGGGATCGCGAAGATCGGCGGGTTCTCGCGCATTGGTGGGAACTTGCCCAACAGCGTACGAGCAAGCTCGACGACGGCGGGATCGTCGGGTGAGCCCTTCTTCGTGGGCAGGAAGGCGATGTAGAAGGGCCCCCGCCAGGCATGAAGCTGGTTGCCGCGCCAGTATGCCGCGAGGACGGGCGTTGGGCGGTCCAGACTGATGGCCTTGCCCGGCACTTTCGGGTCGCGCTGTGTGCTGAGAGCGCCGAAAGCGTCCAGGTCCGTCTGGAAGCGGTGTAGCTGCACCACGATCTTCGCGCCACCGTGCTTCGTCGCCGTGAAGGTGGCCCCGACGCTCCACAGGTAATCGTACTTGAGAATGATCGGCGCCGCCTTCGTGTAGCTCGCCGGAGCTCCAGTGATCTCGTACCCGCCGAGATCGGTGTCGGTTTGCTGCAGAATCGCGGTCACCTGCGACGCCGACGGCCAGTTAACGGGCGCTGCAGCCAGCGATGCGGCGGACGCCAGGGTGACGGCAACGCAAAGCAACGGGGCACGCATGCGTATCATCCTTTGTGGCGTGCGGTGGCTGGTCCTATCAGGTTGGACGGTCCCCTGGGTGCCCGGGTTCAGTCAAGCTGTTCGGGTTGGGGCGGAACTCGTTGCGGCGGCCCACGTAGTCCGGCATGTACTTGACCGGACTCCACACCCGCGGGCCATTCAGTTCCTCGTTCCAGAGCATCAGGCGGTGAGCCGCGAGACAGACCTGCCACCGGGGCATGCGCGCCTCGGGATGCAGTTCACCGTCCGGATAGCCCTCCAGGATGCCCAGGTCCCGCAGCTTCTCCGCAGCCTGCACGTAGGGGTCCTCGACGCCCTTCACGTTCGCCTGGGCCAGTTTCCCCTGCAATCCCTGGCACAGGTTCCAGACGAAGTAGGAGAATTCCGCCCGAGTGATTGCCCTGTCCCCGTGGAAGTTCTCTCCGTATGGCAACGGGTTAAGACGGGATCCCGTGAGGACCATGCACGCGTCGGCGGCCCAGTGGTTCCATGGCACGTCGGGCGGCAAGTATTCCCGCTCGGGAAGTGGCACGTTGAAGAACCATACCAGCCGGCTCAGAACACCCGCCACCTCGTAGCGCGTGGCAAGCTGCTTCGGCTTGATCGTCAGGTCCGGGTAGCCGACCAGCAGTCCGTAGGCGGTCATGCTGTTCGTTGCTGTTTGGTACTGCGGGACCCATGATGTCTCCGGCCATTCGGCTGCCGGGACGATGGGATCGGCTGCGAAGACAGCGACTGCGAGTGACAGCAAGACGAGCGTTGCCCAGACACGCATGATCTTGCCCTCCTGGTTTGGTGAATGGTGACGACCTGGATTGCTTCGTGCGCTGCCGCTTCAGGCTCAGAAAACCCATGGCCGTACGGTAGCACAGGCATCAGAGCACTTGCACGGCTGCCCCTGTCCAACAGTCTCAAATAGCATACAACACATCGGGCACAAATCCGAGTCGTTTCTTGATGATAACTTGAGAACTTGCCTCGGCCCGGCTCTGTGCGCCGCGTACTACGGGACGAATTGGATGTTCGTGGCCATGATCAAACCCTTGCCCTGGGCCTCCGAAGGCACGCCGTGGGCGCCGATCATGACGGAGGAAACATCCTGCAGGTCGAGCCTACCGTTGGCGTCTTTGGTCCACGATCCGAGCGTGAAGTCCTCGAAGGGAATCGTGACCTCCATCCAGTCGCCCACAGGCAGGGGCGCCGGGTCCGCGCAGTACTGCGCGCCGCCACGCTCACCGACCATCACCAACAGCGAGTTGATGCCCTTGGGCAGTGTCGCCTTGTACATGAACCGCAGGGCCGTGTAGCCCTCGAGGTCGGCGTTCGGGACCGGCGTGCTCGGGATCATCCAGCGGTGCTGTCCGCCCGGGGCCGTGAACTCGTACTTCAGGCACGCCTGGCCGTCGGGGCCCTCATTGGGTGTCGTGATGGTGCCCTTCACCGCCGGGTTCTGGCTGGCGCTCCAAGTGCCGGGGCCATCCCCCGTGACGTTCAGCGGCTTGGTCGGCTTGTATGGCTCATCCGTCAGGCGCGCCTGGGAGACCTCCAGAATGCCGTTCGCCGGGCCGTCAATCACCAGGCCGATCCACAGCTTCTCGACGTCCCACCAGGCGATGGTGTCCTGCGTAGCGCTGAACGCAGTTGGGCGCAGGGAACTCACAGAGAGCCGGCCCTCGGTCATCTCGTCGACCACGGCGGGATGGGCGTTGACCTTGTACCAGCTTCCACCGGCAGCGTCGAAGGCCACGACCGCGAGCCGCGGGGCCTCACCGGAGAGCAGTTGAAGCCGGTAGCGCAAGACCAGCGCCTTGGCGCCCGTCGCGTCCGACGCGGGCTTCGTCTCCAGGGCCAGCAAGCGGCGCTCGTCCGAGGTCTTCGTGAAGCGCACTGCCGCGACTACGTCAGCCTGTGTGGCCGTCGATGAACTGGCGCTTAGGCCGGGGAGCGGGACCAGCTTCAGGCCCTCCAGAGGGATGTTCACTTGAGCCTGCACAACTCCCGTGCACGCGACGGCAAGGAATCCGACTGCCAGCGTAAGCCACATCGTTCTCGACACGATCACCAGCTCCTGTTCTTTCATCTGATCGATGCTCACAACGGGTCCGCCGAACGGCGCTACATCTCCGAGTTCTCTAACTTGACGTTGTCCAGGTACCAGGTGGAGTTGTTGTTGGCGCTGCTGCTGAA
>JALGSS010000982.1 GCA_029821745.1 Candidatus Zipacnadia bacterium | reverse complement strand
TTTGCATCGCCAATGTACCCTCCCCCCATTGCGGGGGAGGGTCAGGGCGGGGGGGAAAGGCACACGCGACGGTCTCACCCCCTCCCCAACCCTCCCCCGTCAAGGGGGAGGGGAACGACGGTGACATCGCCCTGTCACATTGGCCACGCAAAGGTCAATAGGCTCCCGCGCGCGGCTCCAGCGGCTGGCCAGGGAGCGCCCCGCGGCCTACAGGCGCGTTGTGGCCGTGGCGCGCAGGACGAGGAAGGCCGACGATCACTCGAAGATGATCTCGATGGCCTTGGTCTGTGCCATCGACGGCGACGCGAGCCTGGGAAAAGAGGCCGTTCGCAACGCCATGCAATACGTGAACGGTCCCATCCGCAAGGGGCACAAGCCCTTTGGCCACGACCTGGCGCGCTGCGCCATGGTGTACGACCTGTGTCATGAGCACTGGAGCCAGGAGGAGCGCAGGAAGTTCCACCACTATGTGAATCGGACGGTTGACGCCAACGTGCGTTCCGAATCCCACGTGTTTCACAACGGCTGGTACGGCTACAAGAACTGGGGAATCGGTCTCGCGTGCTACGCCGCCTACTACGAGAACCCTCGCGCCAGGGCGATTCTCGAGACTCTCTATGACGACTATCGTCGCCGGGCGGCGCCGGCGCTGGAGATGGCGGGCGACGGCGGCGGGTGGGCTGAGGGGTATTACGTCAACTACTGGCTGTATGAGTGGCTCTTCTTCTGCGAGGCGGCGCGTTGGTGCGAAGGCATTGACTATCTCGCGTTGGCGCCGCGCTTCTACCGGAACCGAGCGATTGCCAGCATGTTCGAGGCCTATCCCGGTATCCGCATCTACACGTCACGACGGCCGATCCCCATGGGCGACGGCGGCGGGCGGACCTTCGGCGGCGACCGGGACAAGGCCCTGTCGGCCAGGCGGATTCTCGTCAATCGCTTCCATGACGACCCGGCCCACCAGGTCGTGCACGCGTTCAACGAAACGACCCCGCGCTCGAGTGTTGGCGTCTGCGCCTACAAGGACTTCCTCTGGCGCGACACCGGCGTGACGAAAGGCGATGTGAAACGCTTCAAACTCTCCCACATCAGCCGCGGGCCTGGATACGTCTATGCCCGCGGCTCGTGGGATGAGAACGCCACCCATTTCTTCCTCAAGTGCGGCGATCGCTTCACCGCCCACCAACACCTGGATGTGGGGCATTTCCTGATCTACAAACACGAGGAGTTGGCCGGCGACGGCGGCCACTACGACGGCTTCGGTACCAGTCACGACGCCAACTACCACCTGCGCACGATCGCACACAACACCATACTCATCCACGATCCAGCCGAGACGTGGCCGCGAATCCGCGCCGGGAAGGTAACCGGGAACGACGGCGGGCAGTCGCACGCCTGGCCGCATCACAACGGAGCAGTCGTGGATCCCGCCGCCTGGCGGAAACGGCGGGAACTCTATGACCTCGCCGATATCCTGGCCTTCGAGGATCGCGGCCGTTACCTGTACGTGGCCGGCGACTGCACGCGCGCCTACTCGCCGAAGAAGTGCGAATGCTTCACCCGGCAGATCGTCTTCATCCGACCGGGAACATTCGTGATCTTCGACCGGGTGAAATCCAGGGACCCGCGCTTCAAGAAAACGTGGCTGCTCCAGGCGATGAAACGGCCCACCGGTCGCGCGCCGTTCCTGGTGGTAACCAACGGCAGAGGCCGGCTGTTCGTCGAGACCGTTCTACCGGAGAATCCGCAGGTCCGGCTGGTCAGTGGGCCCGACCTGTACGCGTACGGCGGAACGCAATACCCTCCCCGACGCAACACTGGCCGCGCGCCGGAGTGCCGCATCGAGGTCTCTCCCTCCGAGCCGGCGGCGATGGACTATTTCCTGCACGTACTCACCGCCACCGGCGCGGATACGGCTTCGGTGCCGAGGGCCGTCGTGCGCCAGGGGCGGGGCGAGATAGCCGCCGCGGTGGGGGCTATAACGCTCGGCTCTTCTCCCGAAAGTGTACCGGGCCGGGACCCGGCACCCCATAACGAACGGAAAGACCGTGCCACGGCACGGGGATTTTTCGCTTCGGGGCCACCGGCACCAGACGAAG
>JALGSS010000981.1 GCA_029821745.1 Candidatus Zipacnadia bacterium | reverse complement strand
CCGCATTGAGAAGCCCCAACCTGCCGTTGGCCGTAAAGCGATAAATCCCATCGGGTTGGGACATCGCTCTGGACCGCATCCACGCGGTACACTTTTCGGAGAAGAGCCTCATTTCTTTCCTACCGCTGTGGGACACAAGTCATTCATGTAGCAACGCGAACACTCTGGGCCGCGTGACTTGCACCAGTTTCCTCGGATCTCCCAACTTGGGAGGTCCATCATCCCGGGAAACTCGGGATGAAGGGCCTTCGCCTTGTAGATGACCTGTTCCACCGTCGCGCCGGTGGCGCACAAACCAAGGCGAGCGAACACTCGACGGACGTGCACGTCTGCCGAGATGTGGATCGAGACGTAATCGGCAAATGGGACTTTGAAGTCCCGCGCCAGGATGTTGGCCGCCATGTTGCCAATCTTCGGGCCGACGCCGTCGAACTCGAGGAAACGATAGACAACCTCCGCGCTCGACGGTTTTCCTCTCCAAATGCGGGCGGCGTCGCCCGCATAGTGTTGATTGATCCGCTGAACCGCCGAATGAAACAATCCGCTCATCTTGTCAACAAAGCGATGGAGCGGTTCCGGTTCTGTCATGAGGCGGTGCAGTTCAGCCCGCGAGAGCGACGTGAGTGCTTGCATTGAGAACCCGGTGATCTTCTGCGAAATTCGGTATGGAATGAGCCACGCCTTTTCCGCCTTGGCCTTGGCGAGCCAGAGATCGATGACGTTGCGGTCGTGGGGCCCGTATCGCAGGTTGGCGTGGTCGGGTGCGCCCGACGTTACCTGTTTGATTCGACGCGGCTTCATGGCCGTCTCCTTCGCCCGCGGCTTCTCGACCCTGAGAGCCTTCACTGCACTCGCTTTCCGACCAACACACCGCCATCGATGGCGTCGAGGGCGGCCATTTCGTCTTCGGTCAGACGCATCCCCGATGCGCCCGCCGTCTCCTCGATGCGCTCGAGGCTCGAGATGCCGGGGATCACGGTGGAGACCTCGGGGAAGGTGAGGAGCCAGGCCAGGGCGCCCTGGGCCATCGTGCGGCCGTTCGCGGTGAGGATCGGGCGGACCTTCTTGTGATACTCGGCGAAGCGCTGGTACTTCTCCGGCCCCCAGCGGCGCAGGCGTCGGTCGTCGGCCGGCGGGTCGTCGGGGACGAACGAATCGCTCAACACGCCGGCGGCGATGGGCACCTTGGGGAGGATGCCCACGCCCTTCTCTCTCGCGACGTCAAGGAACGCCTGGCGCGGCTCCTGGGCAAAGAGATTGAAATAGATCTCGATGCCGCGGCCTTTGGTCGCGTTGACGAACTCGATGGCGAAATCGCCCGCCTCCAGCGACAGGCCGTACGTACGGATCTTACCCTGGTCCACCATCATGTCGAGTTCGGCGAAGAGGTCCTCTTCGTTGCAGATGTCGCGCGGCGGCGTGTGGACCAGATAGATGTCGAGGTAGTCGGTGTTCAGCCGCCTGCAACTGGCCTCGAAGGCCTCGTGCAGGTGCGGGATGGAGATGTCGCGATGCCAGTCGCCGTTCTCGTCGATGACGCCGCCGAACTTGGTGCAGATGACTATTCGTTCGCGCGGGTGATTCCGGAAGACGCGGCCGAGGGTCTGTTCGCTGCGGCTCTCGGCGTAGGTGTCGCAGGTGTCGAAGAGGTTGATGCCCAGGTCGAGGGCGCGCTCGATGGCGGGCTCCAGTCCCTCTTTTGCCTCGCCGCCCAGGCCGCCGCAGCCCACACCGATTTCACTTACCATAATGCCCGTGGACCCGAATTCGCGGTATTCCATAACCCTCACTCCTTACACGGGGACGACTCACTACAGAGAGCGCAGAGATCGCAAAGCACGGACGCCGAACGAATCAACCGCCAAGACGCCAAGCCGTTCGGCCCCGAGCCGCTCACGGTCGAGGGGGACACCAAGAACGATTGGAATTGGGTAACGGAAGATTGCGGAAAAGGGGATGATCGAAGGCGCTCTCTGCTCTTCTCTTTCGGCTCCTCTCCGAAAAGTGTACCGCTCCCGTCGCTTTGGCACCGCGACCGGAACTCGTCTGGATTTATCGCTTCACGGCCAACGGCACGGTGGGTATGCTGCGGGCGCCGC
>JALGSS010000980.1 GCA_029821745.1 Candidatus Zipacnadia bacterium | reverse complement strand
TCGCTGCCCATGCCGGTGCAGGAGTGGCGCGGGCACCCGGCGATCAAGGAGGACATCGGCTGCGTGGCCCTGCAGCGTGGGCCCGTAGTCTACTGCGTGGAGCAGGCCGACAACCTAGTCCCTCTGCACCAGGTCTCCCTGCCCGCCGATTGCCGGTTCCAGGCTGAGTATGACGAGTCTCTGCTGGGCGGCGTAGTGGTGCTGAACGCCGAGGCCGAGCTGATCGATGATACGGACTGGGCGGAGCCGACGAAGCTGACGGCCATCCCGTACTGTGTGTGGGACAACCGCGAGCCGGGCGAGATGCGGGTATGGCTGCGCAAGCAGGGCGCGTAGTGCGGCAGACTGCGGGCCGTTTTGAGTAGTCGGAAGCCCGTGGCCGCAACACCAGGCAGAAGGAGCCAACAGTATTGCTCAAAGCACAGGACGTCAAAGAGTACGCACTCAGTTGTGGCGCGGACATCGTCGGCATCGGGTCAATGGACCGATGGGAGGGGGCGCCGAAGCAATGTGACCCCCGGTACATCGCCCCGGATGCGAAGACCATGATCGTCATGGGCTTCCGCATCCCGCGGGGGACCTTGCGGGGCATTGAGGAGGGCACGTTCTACGTGTCCTATGCCTCGATGGGCTACGCAGGGATCAACCATGTTCTCCAGCCGATGGTCTGCTGGCAGGTCACGGCGATGCTGGAGGACGCAGGCTACGAGTCGGTGCCGATCCCGAACAACTTCCCGTGGACCAACAGCATCTCGGGCGGGCAGAACCCGGAACTAACCGGCCAACACAACCCGGACCGGAGCCTACCTGTGTCGCCCGACAAGCCCGCGCCGGACGTGTTCATCCACATGCGCATCGCCGCCTTCATTGCCGGGCTGGGCGAGATCGGCTGGTCGAAGATGTTCCTGTCTCCGCGGTTTGGGCCCCGGCAACGGTTGGCCGCGATCATCACCGACGCCCCCCTGGAGCCGGACCCAATCTACGACGGTCCGAAGCTGTGCGACCGCTGCATGGCCTGCGCCCAGGACTGCACGGGCAACGCGATCCCCACGGATAAGTCGGTCAAAATCACTGTGGCGGGGCATGAACTGGAGTGGGGCGACATCAACTACAAGGACTGCAGCCGCTACTTCTGCGGGGCGTCTGAGGAGTTCAATCCCTTCATGGTCAACGAGAAGGACCAGGAGGGTTTCCAGCAGCCCGTCGGCGCGGCCCAACAGTACAAGATCGGACCGACGTATGATTACGGCCGGGCGCTGGAGGGAGCGAGCGGCTGCATCCGGGCGTGCATGATTCACCTGGAGGAGCAGGGGAAACTGGATAACACCTTCAACCAGCCCTTCCGCCGCCGCAAGCCGTGGCGGTTGAAGTGGCCCCGGGGATAGCGCCTGCGGGCCTGTGCTGGATCATCACACAGAACAGAGACCGCCGCCCGGATGAACGGGCGGCGGTCTGAATGTTGCGTGGAATGCTTCCTGATCTACTTCCGGCGGCGCAGTCGGGCGATCCCGATGGGCACGAGCCCGAGCAGCAGCAGTGCACCAGGAGGAAGCTCGGGGGTGACCCAGTCCGGCGGTGGGCCACCACCCCCACCAGGACCACCATCCGGTCTGACGATCTTTGTGCTGGTGTCGGCCCCCGGGTCGCCGAACCCCGTGTTCCACAGTGCAATCGGGATCTTCGGGACCGTATTCTCATCCTTGCCGTCCTTGGCGTAGAAATCGCCCCACATCGGCTCTCTGACAGACTTGAACTCCCAAGTCAGCGTGGTCCAGGTGTATTTATCATCGTTGCCATCATACTCGGGCATGTCGAACTTGATCCCCCAGACGCTCGTGTTTTCGGGCATGCCAGGGTTGGAGGAATCCGACCATTCGTGTTCCTTGGGCCCCTCCAGCACCGTTCCGTCCCACACGACCTCATTGCCGTTCGCGTCCCACAGGTGCTGCTGGTAGAAGTCGCGGTCAGTAATCTCGAATTCAGGGAACTGAGTGACCTCCGTGATCACGTGGCTTACGCCGTGGACTTCCCCAATGTCGAGTGTGTACCTGTAGTTCCAGTAATCCGTCCCGCTCGTCTGGGTAACAAGCCAACTAAGCTTGGCCCCCGACCAGGGCTCTCCCTGGTACGAGAGCCCGCCCGGCAACTCCTGGCCGGGATCGTAGACGACGGATCGGGTCTGTTCCCACCCGGAGATCGGAACCCACGCGAACGCGGGTGCCGCGCACAGCACCAGCGCGACCATGGAGATGAGGATCAGTGAGTACATACGACGCGGATTTGCGAGCATCGGCTGTGGCCCCCTGGCCAGTGCCGGCCGGCAGATTTGGCGTCAGATAC
>JALGSS010000087.1 GCA_029821745.1 Candidatus Zipacnadia bacterium | reverse complement strand
ATGTAGCCAGTAGCGCGACATCCTGATGCCAGGAAAAACACGCCACAGGCAGCCTCAGAGCACCACAGCAGCCGTTCTATCGCTCCCTAGTAAGGGAACTTCGGTCTAATTGTCGTTGATCAATCGTGTTCCCCGCCGGTTCGGGAGAGCTTCCGGGCGGCGCAGGCACTGTTGATCTGTACTGGGTGCCGGCCGACGGGTCGCCGGGAGGTGGGTGGCTGACCCAGCAAGGGGACAAAGTCTCCGTCTCGGAGCCCGAATGGAACCCGGCGTGGGTAGAGACGCCATAGCGTGCCCAGTTGGTAGGGGGATGTGTGCTGACCAAGAAGCTGGAAAGAGCGACACAACATGCGGAGTGCACGATGCATATGGCGTTCGCTGAGACTTCTCCTCGCGCTCCTGATCCTCGTGAGCGAGGGGCTTGAAGCCCAAGTCGAGGAAGTCGTCACGATTGATGACCAGACCCTGGAGTACTACGTGCGTCAGGCCATCGCCAAGCCGACTGGCGATATATACGCATCTGACCTGGCGGCGCTAACGGGCACGCTGGAGGTTGGGGAGCGGGGGATATCGAGTCTCGAGGGACGGCAGTACTGCACGAGCCTGACAGGGCTGCGTGCCCGGTACAGCTATCTCACCGACATCTCACCGCTGTCTGGGCTCACTGCCCCGGAGTCCTTGACCTGCTCATGAACAATATCAGCGACATCACGCCGCTGCTGGAGCTTCCCAACCTGAGCGTCCTTCAACTGTCAAATAACCAGCTCAGCGATACGTCAATCTCAGGACTATCGCAAGCCGGGAGCCTGCCTTCTCTCGTTTCTCTTAGCTTGGGCGTTAACCAGATCACTGACATATCGGCGCTGTCGGGCCGGAACGGCCTACTGGAACTTGGGCTGGGGGACTCTGTATGTCAACCACCGTTCGTTCTAAGCCGTCATGACGCGGTGTGTGCCCTTCGGTTTCTGTTGGCTTGGTGGAGCTGTTCGTCGTAGGTTGAGCCGTCCTGCCACATGCGGTAGATGATCTTGGTCCATCGCTGTGCCAGACACCGCAAGGTGGTGTAGTGATCGGTTCCCTGTGCCCGCTTGGAGGGTGAGCGATCATCATGGACAAGGGAGACAGGACGGTGGGAAGCAAATGCCAGAACATGCGGGGAGGATGACCGGGCTGCAAGACGAAGTCAATAGCGGTCCCGAGAATTCCCGAGAATTCACCAACTGCCGCCGGTAGCCCCCAAAAATCACACAGATTGATTCTGGGGCCCCACGCCAGGGTGACCGCGTATGGGACGCTCTGCCACAGTTCTGGTTGCGCTGCTGTCACTCGCGACGGCGTCTACGATTGCCGCGGAAGGACCCGAGGTCTTGGAGCCAAGCCAGAGAGAGTTCCTCGACGGCCTCATGCGTGACACGTGGAACTTCATCGACTACGCGTGCGATCCCGTCACGGGCATCCCGCAGGACTACCAGGCCCGGGGCGGGCACACCAACAGCACTCCCGTGGGCCTCTACATTGCCAGTCTCGCGGTCGCCAATCGTCTGGGGATCATCACAGAGGACGAGGCAACCGTGCGCCTCGCTAAGGTCCTCACCTCGATGGAGAGACTCCATCAGGACCACGGATTCTTCCCCAACTTCTTCCCGGTGAACCTGAGCTCGATCCCCACCGACGGCGTGATGATCATCTCCGACTACAACTTCTACCCCGCGGGTCTCATCGTCGCCCGCCAGGTGTGGCCGCAGTACGCCGAGCGCATCAACGCCTACCTGGACTCCATCGAGTGGGACCGCCTGTACGTCGAAGAGACCAACCAGATCGTAGCTGGGTATGACCTGGCTACTGAGGAGGCGTCGATTGTCGGCCTGTGGCTGGCAAGCGACGCGCGTTGCGCCGTCACAATGATGATCGGCGCGGGCGTCGTGCCTCCCAACGTGTGGGAGGACATGATTCGCGGCCCGATTGAGGCCGGCACGGGGCCAATCTACCAGCCCGGCTTCTCGTTTGGCGTCACTTACATAGCCGCGATCACTGGGCTGTTCCTGCCCGAGCGGGACACGGAGGTTGGCCAGACGGTCGCCAACCTCGGATGGTACCAGTACCAATTCTCCCGGAGGCGCGGCTACCCGGTCTGGGGATGGTCCAACTGCAATATCCCCGGTCGTCACTACACGGCGGGCGGCTACATCCCCGAATGGACGGTCACGCCGCACGCGCTTGCTCTGCTGATCGACTACTACCCGCGCCACGTCACGGCCGCGCTACAGAAGATGCAGGCGCTCGGAGGCGACAGTCCCCCGCCGGGCCACCCGGATGTGGAGTGGGGCCTCCGAGGCTGCTACGACGTGGAAATGGATGTCTGGGGGGAGAAATTCCTGCAACTGGAGCAGGGGATGATGTTCCTCGCTCTGGCGAACTTCCTGCACGACGGCATCGTCCGCGACATCTTCACCAGCGATTCGCTGATCGCTCGAGGTCTTGAGCTGTCCGAGCCCTACATCCAGCACGACCCCGACCTGCTCCGGCGCTGGGAAGAGCGAGACGCAACGCCGTTGGAGAAAGGACCAGCTCCCGACACGGGCCCCGTCGAAGCGCAGGTTACGGACATCCTCGAAACGGGGGAGCTCTACTCTCACCAACCCGAGTCGCTCAGAATCACGCGGCAAGATGGGGCCGCAGTGGTCACTATCACCGGCGACGAAGCGTGGACTGAGCTGGCGTTTGGGATAGCGATCCCGACGACGGACATAGAGCACTTGGACCAGATTGAGTTCGACATTGAGGTCGTTCAGAGCGACAACCCCGAGCCGGGCTTCCTGCGCGTCTTCCTGGCGGACAAGTTCGGGCAGACCCGCTTCGCATGGCTGGAGCTCGATCCGCAGAAGCGGAAGCACGCGCTCCCAGCCCGCGAGATCTGGGGCTTCTTCCTGGACGACGACAACCTGGCCAGCATGATGGTGCAGTTCCACCGCGAGCCGTGGTTCTACCCCTGGCACAAGTTCAGAAGCCAGAGCGCGACGCTCAACTTCCACAGTATCAAGGTGCGCGCGGGTGGGTGAACGTCAGGCGCTGTCAGAGCAAGACCACCGTGAACCTTCTACCCCCATGGGGTCCCAATACTGATCTGCGGGGAGGAAATGCACTCCGGTACGCTGGCCGCTGTTGGTGGGCGGCGGCACGCCGGCCCTGGAGTGCATTCCGTTGGTTCAAGGGCCGTTGTGTGGGCAGAGGAGAGTGCCAATAAGTTCCGGCCTCCCGAGTTCTCGAGAGGAGCAAACGGACGATGGCGAAGGCAAAGGTGCTGCTACTGGTGTGCTGCTGCTTGGTGTCGTGGTTTGGCGGCAAGGCCCGGGCCGGCGAGGAATTGTTGCGCAACGGTGGGTTCGACGGTGGCCTGGAAGGCTGGCAGACCGTCAAGCCGCCGGGAGGCACGATCTCGGTGGTGCCTGGTCCACGAGGCAACTGCGCGCGCCTCAGTTCGTCCGACCAAAGCGGCTCCACCTACCTGATACAGGCGGTTGACCCTGAGCGGATCAAGGGGAAGCGCCTGCGGTTCGAGCCCTTGATGAAGGCTGAAGACGTAGTTATGGGGCCTCACCCCTATTCCCAGGCGAAGGCGACGCTGGTGTGGAACGATGGGGAGGCCGATCACGAGACCGAGATCGACTTCCTGCACAGCTTTGACTGGCGCAAGATCAGCGCCGTCTGGAGCGTCGGAACGAACTGCACGAGCGCCACTCTCTATCTCGGGATGCATACGACGCCGGGCACGGTGTGGTTTGACGATGTGACGTTCACGGTACCGGAACTCCGCTCCAAGCAGGCCGTCGCAGAAGGGGTGGAGCGGCGGGTATATGATGACGGAGTGGTCCTGCGCGTGGACGGCCGTGAGTTCCTGGAGGTACAGCCGAAGCCCCGGCCGGCATCGACTCCCTTCGAGCCCACCCCCGCGGAGACGGCAAGGAAGCTTGTGATCTTCCGAACCGAGAACCCATCCGCGCTCTTCCCGGGCGCGGTGCCGTCGCGTGGCGAAGTGATCGACTCGCTGCAACTCATGGCGGCACCGGGACAGTACGAGCCGCTGACCTTTGCCCTGTACGCTCTGCGTCCCTTGAGCAAGGTTACTGTGACGCCCAGCGCACTGCAGGGGCCGGCGGGCGCAACCCTCCCTGCGGAGGCCTTCGATGCGCGCATGGGGCGGTACGTCCTCCAGCGCACCGGCTATACCAGCCCGGAGTGCCACGTCGTCCCGAAGCTGCTCGCGAAGAGCGCCACGGCGCGGATCACCCCCGAGCGCCCGCAGTTGTACTGGCTCGCCCTCCACGTCCCCGCCGACACGCCCCCGGGAGACTACAAGGGGACGGTGGACATCGAGGCGGACGGCGCTGCGGTGTCTCTTCCACTGGCTCTGCGCGTGCCGTCACTGCGCCTGGCCAAGGGCAAACCGTGGACGCTGTACTTCTACAACAGCAACCCGAAGGACGCGGAGCTGTACTTCCGCGACATGCGCGAACACGGCATGACCTCGGTGATCCTGGCGCAGGTACCGGCTCCGCTACGGCGGGAGGGTGACCGCGCAGTCGTGGACTTCACGAGCTCCGACGCCTTCGTGGAGGCCTACCGCAAGGGCGGCTTCACCGATCCCCTGGTGTACAACCCCTTCCACGACCGGTTGGCGACGATCCTGCTTGAGCAGTTCGGGCTGGCCGACTGCTACCCGACAGTCGTCAACTACGGCCAGACCATCCGCATCTTCGAGGAGGGTGAGTACCCGCAGTCCCTGCACGAGACCTACCGGCAGGTGGTCAGGGACGTCCACGAGCACGCGAAGCAGGCGCAGTGGCCGCCGACGCTGTTCTACCCGGTGGATGAGCCGAACGATCCCGGCGGCTGGCGGATGACCGCCTCCAAACTGGAGTACCGGCTGACCCGGGAGGCCGTGCCAACCGCACGCACCTTCTGCACGGTCTACTCGGTCCCCATCATGGAGCTACTGGACCCGCTGCTCGACGTTCGCGCCTGCCCCGTCGCTCCGATGGTCGTGGACGAGGAGGCGCTTAAGGGCTTCCAGCCCTACCTGCAGCGCGCAGGCGGCGAGATCTGGGGGATCGACTGGCCGGCGATGTGGGACGACTTCTGGCAGGCTCGAGAGTTCGCGGGGCTCCTCCCGGCGAAGGCCGGTGTGACGGGCATGACCGCCTGGACCTACTACACTCCGGGGCCCTTCACCGACGAGTACGACGACCTGAGGAGAGAGTACAAGCGCTGCCTGTTCGCCTATCGGGACAGTGACGGGGGACTGATACCGACCGTGACCTGGGAGGGGATGCGCGCCGGAGCCACCGACTGGCGCTACTTCGCCACACTGCAGGAAGCAGTCGCAAGCGCCACCGGCGCGGAACACGACCGCGGCATGCGAGTGCTAAGCGAGGTGCTTGCCGCGATTCCCTGGAGTGGCCGCCAGACGCCGGGTTGGGGCAACGCCCGCGCCACGCGGTTGCGGGAGAGGATGGCCGAGGAGATCGTCCACCTGCAGCGCCTACAGTCCCAAGGCTGATCTGCGCTGCTGCACTGCCCAGATGCGTGTCCCTCCGTGCCCAGTAGACCTGCCGGAGCGGCAAACCCAACAGCCACAGGGGCTACGGGCTTCCGCGAGGGCCATCGGCTGTGGTCGCTGACCGCAGGCGGTCTCAGGTTTGTGACGGGCCTCGCCGATCTCGGGTCCCACGGCCGGGTGCGCAGGCTTCTGGAGCACGGATGGTGAAGCATTCTGACGAAGCCCTGACCGTGCAGCGAATGCAGGAAGCGCTCAGATTGATGCGGGAGGTAGCGGTCTCAAGCTCCGGAGGAATGCCCGTCGACGAGGACTACCCCCGCGAGCCCCTGGATTCGACGAGAGCATGCCGGATGCGTCTGCCGGGAGCGGCATCTCACGCTGAGTTGCTCCTTCTGCCCACGGGAGGTCGACCCATGCCGCAGCTCGCCCTTGCCGGCGCGGCTGCGGAACTACACTCTGTTTCCACCAAAGCCCAGGAAGGAAGGACAGCTATGTCGGCAGAGCGCCCGAACGTCATCCTCATTATCACCGACGACCAAGGCTATGGGGACCTTGGCTGTCACGGCAACCCGGCAGCCTGCACACCGCAACTGGACACGCTCCACGCGCAGAGCGTCCGCTTCACCGACTTTCACGCGGCCCCGATGTGCACGCCGACGCGCGGGCAACTCCTGACGGGCCTGGACGCGCCCCGTAATGGGGCCGTAAACGTAAGCAGCGGGCGGACGCTGCTGCGCGCTGACTTGCCCACGATAGCCGATCTGTTCCGCGCAGGCGGCTACCGCACGGGCCTGTTCGGCAAGTGGCACCTGGGCGACAACTACCCATACCGGCCCCAGGATCGCGGCTTCGAGGAGAGCCTCTGGTTCCCTTCATCCCACATCAGTTCACTTCCCGACTACTGGGAGAACGACTACTTCGACGACGTGTACTGCCACAATGGAACCCGGCAACGTCAGCAGGGATACTGCACCGAGGTGTTCTTCTCCGAGGCAATGGCGTGGACAGCCGACCGCGTCAGCGCCGGGGAGCCATTCTTCCTCTACTTGCCGACCAACGCGCCCCACGCCCCGCTGTTCGTGCCCACCGGAGATCGACAGGCCGCGGAAGACGCCTTCCGTCGGGTGGAGCACGAACTGCCGGAGCTGCCCCCCACCCAGCGAGCGGCGATCGTCCGGTTCCTCGCCATGATCCGCAACGTGGACACCCAGGTCGGCCGATTGCGAGAGTTTCTGCAGGAGCAAGGCGTCGAGCGGGACACGATCCTGATCTTCATGACCGACAACGGCAGCACGTTCGGCCCGCTGTACTACAACGCCGGGATGCGCGGCAAGAAGTGCGAACTGTGGGAGGGCGGCCACCGAGTGCCCTGCTTCTTCCACTGGCCGCACGGTGACATCGGCCCGCCCAGGGACATCGCGGGCCTCACTCAGGTGCAGGACATTCTTCCGACGTTGATGGACTACTGCGGCCTGGAGCGCCCTCATAGCCCGGCGCTGGACGGAATCAGCCTGGCCCCGGTTCTGCGCGGGGAGACCGCCGTGCCGGAAGACCGCATGATCGCGGTCAACTACAGTCGGATGCCCGGGGACGCCGACTACCCCTCTCCCGACAACGCGTCTGTGATGCGCCGCGAGGGGGCCGCCGTGCTGTGGAAGCGGTGGCGACTGCTGGAGGATGTAGCCCTGTACGACCTCGACGCCGATCCCCAGCAGCAGGAGAACGTCATCGAGCAACACCCTGACGTGGCCGCCCACATGCGGGGCTATCTGGATGAGTGGTGGTCCGACGTGGCACCCCTGGCCAACGAGGTGCAGCATATCATCATCGGCAATGACGCAGAGAACCCGATGATGCTATCCGCCTGCGAGTGGCGCGACGTGTTCGTCGATCAGCAGCGTCAGGTCCGCATCGCCGAGCGCAAGAACAGCTACTGGCACTTGCTCGTGGAGCAGCCGGGCCGCTACACGTTCGAACTGCGCCGCTGGCCGCGGGAGAGCGGGCTGAAGATGCAGGACGCCTGTGCCGCCACCGAGGTGACGGACGGTGTGTACGACGAGGGCGTCGCCATGCCGATCCACAGAGCCCGCATCCGGATTGGCCCCCAGCAATGCGCAAGGACGGTGGGAGCCGAGGATGAGGCTGCGGTGTTCTCCCTCCAACTCGAACCGGGGCCCGTCCTGCTCCACACCTGGTTCGACGACGAACGCCACCAGCCGCTCTGCGGCGCCTACTACGTGTACGTAAGCCGGGAGTGAGCCAGTTCGGGCGCGCCAGGCGCGCGATAGAGGTCGGGAGGACTAAGAGATGCGCAGGTCACGGAAGTACATCGCTGTCCTTGTGCTTCTAGTCTTGTTGCCGTTCGTCTGTTGGCCGCGAGCCGTCTTCGTGGGCACTTGGCTGAGGAAGTTCCCGGGATATCGCGAGAACGTAACACGGTGGGGACTGCCCCTACATCCGGAGGCCGAGGCCCGGCCGTACGGCACCTGGGGAGAGCCCCGACACATGCACAAGGAGCGGTTTGGTGTCTTCCGTTTTGCCGTAGCGAGGAGTTCACAGCCGTGCGAGACTGGTACACGGAACGCCTGCCACACGGGACATGGGATCTGCGGTCCACGACGACGCCAGAGGGGAGCCGGCTGACTGCCTGGCGACGCAATGAAGACCGCCTGACCACCACAGCAATCAGGCTAGTTTCTAACGGTCGCTCCACGACCGTCTACTACGAGATACCACTGGCGTCCGAAGGGTACGAAGACAACGTTCGCCGACTGAGACGGTTGTCAGACGACGCCGCACCAGTCCCGCGTCCAAGGCCAGCCCGTTAGGGCCGCCACGTGTCCAGCGCCGTGTGTGTCTGGTCGGGTCGGGCGTTGGGACTGAGCCGCCAGACCAATCATAGGGGCTCCAGCAAATGCGCGTGTCGTCCCCGCCTCCGGAGCACTCCCGCAACCGCTGCACGCAGGCTGCTCCCCGTGTCCGCCGGGCACAGGAGAACCGAAGTCCTCATCTCCGACGTTTTCTATCCCCGGAATTGCAGGATATGTGACGCCCAGCACGAATTACCACACAAAAGGCCGGACCAAGCCGGTGGCGGGCGTGCGCGGCCTGAGGGCGAGAGGGTGACCGAGAATGACTTGTGGGGTGACGAAACGCGGCGCGGCATCTGTCCTACTGTCGATCTGGTCCATTGCCATTCTCATTGCCGGCGCCGTCGAGCAACCTGCGTTTGCCGACGACGATGAATGGGTGATGATTGGGCTGCCGAAGCACTGGCAGTGGACACAGAGCGTAGGGCCGGCCGGCGGAGGTGAGTTGACGGGGCACGTATTCGTCACACTCGCCGGGCCGAAACAGACGGGCCAGCCTTGCACGTATGTCCTTCAGGTAAGGCTTCCCGAGACCAGGCACCCCAACGGTAGCCGCGGGCTCGCAATCGCCGCATCGGAGCCCGGCAGCATCATGCTGTCGGTAGACTCCGGCCAGGCTCACTTCGAGGCGGGCGAGGAGTTGTACTACGCCGACCTTGCCAGGATGGCGGGGTACACGGAGAGCGAGAAACGCAAAGGTGGCAGCCGGGCAGCGATCACCGTTCCCGCTGACCCCGAGGCGCCGATGGAGGATGAACGTCCGCCCGCCAACCTGGTTGAGGCCCTCGGGGTGAATTTGCCCGTGCGTTCCACGGATGATGCGCTGGCCGCCGCGAACATCCTCCAGCAGTGGGCTGCCCGCAAAGCTGATTTCGCCATCACCCATGATGGGCCTGATCTGACCTGGGGCGACGATGAGGAGGACATGGAACTCTTCGCGGGCCCTGATATCGTTTTCACGGACGGTCGCTTCGCCAACATCCAGACCCTCACATGGCACCGCCTGAGTGCCGGGGCGGCCGACGCGGCTGAGATTCGCTACTGGTTCGAGCTTGCGCGCGATAAGCCCTCGGCAACGGTCATGTGGGTCCGGGCCGTCGTGCCCTATGCCTGGCATGATCCCGGCCCCAACGCGCAGACGCCGGGCGGGCGACATATTCGCTATCTGGAACTCGAAACCGGAGTGCGCCTCCCCGCAGGTGCGGACGCGGGCGGGCAGACCCCGCCGGCCGCACCTGCCACTGCCGCACCTTTGCGCACACCGACTGTCCCGCGCATGGGCACTGTGCCGACCACGGGGGTGCAACCGGGCACACCGGCCGCGATACCCGCGTCTCCGGTTGGTGGCAAAGGCGCCGGGCGAGGCACGCAACTGGTCACTCTCACTCAGGCAGATGTCGCGATGGCCAACGACGTATTCAACGCGAACACGAGGAGCCTGCCGGGCTTCACGGCGGGGGCCAGGGTCCGTCGCGGACCAGGGCCACTCAGCGCGGTGGACACCATAGTGTTGATGGCGCTGAAGTATCGCTACGAAGTCCCGGCCATAGTCCCGTTCCCCTATTTCAGAGATGGTGTGGCCCGCGCAAACGCATCCCCTACGGACGCGCAAGCCGCCGAGGGCTTCTGGGCTTGGTATGAGGACCGTGCACGACGCACCGACGTCGGGCCGCCACTGGGCCTCCCGCGAGATTTCAACACATATGCGACCATGAAAGTCACGGCCCGTGAGGCCAAGGCGAACCGTCAGTTGGGGGCCTTGGTGGCAGGCGAAGAGGTCTGGCGACGGGTGATGGAGCAGGATCGGGCGTTCCGTGACTCGATCGCGAAGGGGGAGCAGCAGGCGCTTGAGATGCGCGCGAAGTACCTTCAGCAATGGTCCGACCAAGCGCAGGTTGCAGAGGCGGCGCGGGAGTCGTGGGTGGTGTACCTCTCGACGGGAGCCGGTCACATGGACGGATGGTATGATCCCGGGCCTCACATGAGGTACTAGCCCTTAGTGGCGGGCGCGACCGGCCCGGATACTACGCGACGCGATTGGGAAGCATCCGCGATTGGCCCGGGCGGACAAGCTCGCGTTGCTGCTGACGTGCCTCCGGATGGAGCTCCAGCAACTCCCTCACCCATTGCTGATTGTGAAGCCGGACACGTTGGCGGGCCGGCACGGACAGATCGCTCGGGAGCATGTGCGCTGCGGCTACACGGAGGTCGCGGGAGAAGTCTGCAAGCTTGGCTACAGCAGCGAATGCCCTATGACGGCAAGGAAGTCGCAGCCGGGCAACTGCTATCGGTGTTGCTCGCGATGGCCATGCCCACCGCCCTGCTGGTCTGGGTCGCCGTCGGCGCGTGAGAAAGCCGGACCCGGCGCAGTCAAGCAGCGCCGCCCCGTCGAAGGGGGCGCCAAGACATCGGGTGCCGGAGCGGTCCAAAGGGCTGTGAACCCACCGGACCATTGTGGGTCGGTGGATCCGTCCGTGGGTCGCGGCGGCCAGGTCGGCA
>JALGSS010000003.1 GCA_029821745.1 Candidatus Zipacnadia bacterium | reverse complement strand
GGCGCCGGGAGCCGGCAACATTGACGTTCAGCTCACGACCAGCCGCGACGGCATCCACTTCACGCGGTGCTGCCGCCGCGAGGTGTTCGTCCCGAGCGGGCCGCACAACTACTATGACCACGAGATCACCATGGGGCATCAGCCCGAACCCGTCATCGTGGACGACCAGGTGTACCTCTACTACCAGGCATGCAACTACAAACACACTGAGCCGGATGTCCGTCGACCCCATTCCATCATCAGCGGCGGATTGTGCACTTTCACGCGTGACCGCCTCGTGAGCCTGGAGACCGGCGCGCCGCCACCGTCTCGCGTGGTCACGAAGCCGTTCGTTGTCGAGCACGCGAAGCTGTTCCTGAACGCCGCCACCTGGGGAGATGGCGCTATTGAGGTGGAGGTGTTGGCCCGCGACTGGCGGGTCATCGAGGGCTTCACGGCGCAGGAGGCGGCCGCCATCAAGGGCAACGCTCTGAACCACCCGGTGAGCTGGACCGCGAACGCGGATCTTGGGCGACTGGCAGGGCAGGAGGTGCGCCTGAAATTCAACATGAGTGACGCACGGCTGCACGCCATGTACCTGGACACAGAGGAGCGGCCGCTGAAGAGCTTACCGCCGCTGCCGGCAACCGGACCAGGCTGTGCCGAACTGCCCGTGGACGTCTGAGCTGGCGGGCGATACACGCCCTGGGCTGCCCTTACCGGGCCTGTCCCTCCGAAGAAGTCCATCCGCCCTCGCTCTGGCGCTTGCAGGGCTTGAGTCAATTGGTGCGGGGACACACACCCATCAACACGAGCGCCCTCAATTCCGTACACCGACACCTCGCCGAACCGGCCCGATTGGTCCGGCAACTGGCCCCATCCGCGGGTTCCGCAGACGAGTATGCAGGCTCTCGGAAGCCAACGGGCGAAGCATCCTGAGGAACGGCGGACCGTTCAACCAACGAGCCGGGGACTCATCTCCGTATGGGTCAGCCCGGCGTCGACTCGGTGAGGTGGGAAGATGCAGCACGCGATCCACTGGTTAGCCGACGCGCTGCCTGATCAGCCCCAAGCCTTCGATGGTTCCGAGTACCCGATGCCCGTGATGGGTGCGCTTCTCGGGCGTGACATCGGCCCTGACGAGCTGCGCGAGTGGTTGATCGAGGCGGATGACCTGAAGTCATCTCTTGAGCCAGTGGCCCTGGCGGCCGAGATGATTGAGTCCATCGCGGCTGACCGGGACGCGTACTTCATGGACGACGCGAGCGTCCGTGGAGCGGTCTTCGGCGGAGCCAAATGGCGCGCGGGTTGGGTGCTGCTGGCCGGGAGCAAGATCACGGATGAAACGGTCGAGCTCCTTAAGGCCAATCAGTACATGATCTTCTCCGCCGCTCGCGGGGCGCAGGCTGACCACGCGCTTCCCGAACGGGAGACAGGCGCGATCTACTATGGCCAGTTGATGGTGCGGTACGGGATGACCTGGGGGATGGTCCCCCCGGGCGATGACCACGAGTTGGGGCACTTCCTGGAGGCCGACATGCCCGGCGCGATGGTGGTGCTGGGCGAGATTGGACCCGTTGAGGGACTGGTTCTGCTCAGCTTGATGAAGCTGGGATGCCCGGCCATCGTGGGGCCGGACTTCGCCTATGACTTGGGGCCTAAGGCTGTGGCCAGGGACGATGCTGAAGTCCTTGAGGCGCTACTCGCCCTGCCCAATATGCGTGTGCGGTCGGCGGCTGGGGAGACCGTCTCGCTGCCAGAACCCGCCGATCCGGCTCACGTTGGTGAGGAGGTCAATCCCGAGCGCACACTCAGAGGCCTGTTCCAGCTCAGGCCCGGGGCGACTGAGGGAGGCGTCAGCGTAGAAGGCGATGTGCAGTCCGGAGCGATCGCGATCCTCATCGATGTCGATGATCCAGACATCGACCCAGCCATATCGGCCCATCTGGAGGCGCAGGCCCTGCGGTATGGCTCCTACCTTCCCGGTGTGCGTACGCGACGCGATGATGCGGGGGAGTTCACCCTTGAGTTGGCGACCGGGGTCGAACTGGACGCGGCGCTGTTGGGCGACGTGATTGTGTCGGGCCTGAAGTGCGGGTTCCCTCGCCTTGGGCGTGCCGGCGTGCGGATCGGACTTGGCGAAGACGCGGTGCAGGCCGAGGCGAAGGACGTGCGCGAGTTCGTGAGAATGCGAGACGCGATGTTGGCGGCGGAGAGCGAAGCGAATGTCGACGAGTTCGACGCGTGCATTGACTGCCAGCCATTTGCCCTGAACCACGTCTGCGTCGTGACCCCCGATCGCCCGCCGATGTGCGGCAAGAGTTGGTTGTCGATGAAGGCGCAAGCACTGTGGGGCGGCTACGGGCGACCGTGGACCCGACGCGAGAAGATGGATGAGGATCTGAGACGACGTATCCCCAAGGGTGCTCCGATCGACGCCGATGCTGGTGAGTGGGCCGGGGTTAACGAGGCGGTGAGAGATCTCACCAACGGCGGGCTGGACCGCGTCCGGATCCACGCGGTCTGCGATGCGCCACACACGTCATGCGGGTGCTTCGGCGCGCTGGCCTTCGAGATACCGGGAACGGACTGGGTCGGCGTCATGCACCGCGGCTACGAAGGGGAGGCGCCGGGCGGGCTGACATGGTCGATTCTGGCGAATCGGGCCGGAGGCAAGCAGTGTCCCGGCGTGACGGGGATCTCGCTAGCTTACCTGAAGAGCCCCAAGTTCCTCGGTGGCGAGGGTGGACCGTCCGCGGTCAAGTGGGCCACGGTGCGGGCCAAGGAAGTGCTGGCGGCGCAACTCCCGCCAAGAGCGACTGTTGCGACCGAGGATGACGCAACGACGATGGACGAACTCCGGGCATTCCTGGAAGTGGGCCAGGGGTGACGCCTCGACCGCCACGTCACCGGCGCACACGCAGGCGTCCGCCAACCTCGGGCCTTGCTACTTCGGGGTCTTGCGGAACCACTATAGGAGGCGTGTAGTGAGACGAGAGGTGGGATCAGAGCATCGGAGGCTCGCCACCCCAAGGTCGTACAGAACCACTGTCTGGGCGAAGGTTGATGTAGATGCATGGGGTTCTGACAGGCTTGGCTGTGGGGTCTGGGAAGGGGTAGCGAGGAGGGAGCTCGTGGGGGCGGGTCACATCCTGTCACGAGCTCTCGCACCTCAATCGAAGATGAGATCACCGAAGGCCGCCCGCGAATGGAAGCTGCGCTCCTCCAGGTTCGGCGACCACATAAACAGCTCCGGGTCTCCGCGGTCGGCATTCTGCACGAACCGCTCGCGCCCCAAGTTCATCTTCCACAGGCTCCCCTTATCGGGTGCTGTCACGTCGAGTGTCTCGAAGGGGATGGCCAACTCGACCGTCCAGCGTTCCGCGTCGACGTCAGTTGTCCCAGCATAGCGCCATACACCGTCCCACCCCGTATCGATCTTGTCGTACAGCGGGTGGATCGGGTCCCTATGCAGGCCCCGGGCCGCGTCGTAGGTTGAGTCGGGCATGGCGCTGCAAATGAAATGGTAGTACTGCTGCAGGTCGCCTATCGGGTCCACGAGGATCTCAAGGCAATCCTGGGAGTAGATCCTCCCGTCTCGGCCATGGCTCTTCCACCAGCCCGACGCCAGTCTCTCTGCGAAGGGTTCGTCACACTCGAACCCGATGTAGAAGTTCCTCTCGTCGTACAGCAGGCGCACACGGGTCTGGACCGTGGCTCCGCCCATGCCGATCTCGCCCAGTTCATCCGCCTCCGCGGTTGCCCAGGCGGCCTCGTCCATGCGCCCGTCGATCTCCAGCGGTTCGCTCGCGCGGGCGACCTTGATCTTCTTGCGCCCGGTCCCTGGAAGGACGCCCTTCTCCTTCAGCAGGTCTACGTCCCAGAAGAAGGGTGATGACAGCGTGCCGGTCATGCGGCCGCCCAGCAGGGCTCGCCCGACGTCCGCGCGCGCGAACATCGGGGGGAAGCCGTCAATCTCGGCGAGGGCGCCGCCCACGTCGAAGTGCGCCCGAACGTTCGCTTCGCGGAGCTCGATGGCGTCAGCGAGGGCATCGAAGGTGTTCTCGTCGGGCCTGAGCTGGTAGGCCTGGTAGAGATGGAAGACAGTGGCGACGTCGCGGACGTACTGGAAGTGACGCCCGACCATGTCCACTCGGCTGCGCACGACACCTTCTGGCTCCAGCTCTCTGGCTCGAGCCAGGTTCGCAGCCAGGGCCTTCAGCAGCGTCGGCGGGAAGAAGTGGGTGTAGTGGGCCTCGGGGCGTCTGCCCAGCCCCACTGGGTCCGCGCCCGGCAGCAGGTCGGCCCAGCGCCCGATACCACCGTACAGCGCCAGCCGCTCGTAGAGGGCGCTGTAGAGTGCTTTCATCGGGATGTAGGCCTTGCCGAAAGCGGCGCGGTAGTAGTCGTCCAGCTCCGCCTGCCAGTCGCAGTTGGGATCGTCCACACAGCGGTTCCAGATGTAGTAGACCGGACCCTCAAGCCCCCAGTCTTCACCGCATCCGCACACGTAGATGGCCTTGATGTTGTTGGCTCGGAAGAATGATATTTGGCGCGCGGCCATCTGCGGAGTGGTCTTCGGGCCAAAGCCAATGGTGTGGTAGGAACCCCAGTTGTAGATGTACACCATGAAGGTGTCGGCTTTCTCCCGCCACTTGGCCACATGCGACGGCGAGTACTTGCACAACTCGATGATGACGTTGCTGCCGAGCCGGTCAATCGTCTGCGGTGGCTCCACGGTGGGGCCGTAGGAAATAATGATGGCCTTGGCGCCCGGCCGCTCCTCTGCCAGCCGTCTTGCGAGCTTGTCGTGGACAATCCATAGCTGCTCGCCGATGTCGGGGTGGATCGCGCGGCAGTTGTCGCACTCGCACGGCATGTACCCGTCGGTCTGCGCCAATTCGACGGCCTCAAAGCCCATGTCGAGACGGCGGAGCATCTCCGCGTAGATGAGTTCCTGTACTTCGGGGTTGCTGATGCAAAGGTGGTTCTGCGAACTGACGCGGGTGCCGCCTATGAGGGCGAAGTACTCCGGGTTCGACTCGCCATACTTGTCCTTGGGCACGGCGCTGTAGTACGAATGGCCGCCATAGGTGGCGAAGGGGACGCTCGCCTTGAAGTGAGTGTTGAGGTCATAGCCCTCCCCCGTCCGGAAGGCCGTATTCGCCACCCACAGGAAGTCCGGGGCCCACCGCCGGTCCAGGTCGGCGGGGAATGATAGCGTCGGGCTCTGCGGGACGTGGGTACCGAGGCCCTCGCGATTGGGCCACAACCAGCGCACGCCCAGGTAGTCGTGCAGGAACATGTGGACTGCCCGACGGCTCGCGGGGACGGTGTAGTAGGGCCGCGGCGTGTCGGTCGCACGGACCAGGTCGTGTCCGGCCAGGAAGAGGTCCCCGTCAACCACCTTCATCACACAGCTCTGCCCTTGAAGGTTCTCCAGGGCCAGCCCGGCGTTCTCCGCGGCCTTCGTCATGCCGATGAAGACCTTTGGTCCCTCCAGCGCGGTGCCCTCCTCCACGATCTGCAGCCGCGCGCCGGAGGCCTGGTCCACGATCCGGGCCAGCAGGTTCGCCGCGTCCATCGCCAGTTGCGGACGCCCGTCGGGAACCACGATGACATACGCGGCTGTGCCGACCTTGACCAGGTCCAGGCTCTCCGCCGCCACGCAGGACCCGGATATCGCCAGAAGGAGCGTAGCGAGGGCCAGTTTCTGTGACATGCTATCCCTTCTTCCGTTCAGGCTGGGTCATCGGCGCGCAGCGCAGGCTGATCTCTCCCCCATCCTGGCGCCATCCCTGGTGGGAGTGTTCGACTGGAGGGGCCGGTTACCTGCTGCCCATGCGAGGCCATGCAGAAGCACTATAGGAGCGGGCGTGGCCTGCTATCATTGAGCGGGAGACCTTCGAGCGTGTTCAGGACACCCTTGCCGGCAACACACAGCGCAAGGGCAGAGTCCCAGGCAAGCACACCTTCCTACTTAGTGGGCTGGTTCATTGTCGGGAGTGTGGATTAGACCTGACCAATGGAAGTGGAGCAAGCCGAACGGGCGCGGACCACTACTATTACCGCCATCCTGCAAAGGAGCCCAATGGACAGAAGTGCAGAGTGCCAAGCCTACCTGCGGCAGATTCTGAGCAGGCAGTGATTGACAAGGTGGCTGAGGACTTGGGGCTGCTCAGCAATGCCTGTGAGAGAGCCAGTGAGACTATAGAGCAGCTTGAGAAGGAGATGGCTCTGAAGCAGGCGGAACTTGAGGAGCTTGAGGGGCAGAAGGCTGAGCCGGAAAGGCTTGCTGCCAATCTCCGAAGCTTCACTGAGCTGTATGGAAAGCTTGGACCTGTGGATCGACAGAGCCTGCTGAAGATGATGGTCAAGCAGGTACGACTAACTCCAACTCGCATGGAGTTGGAGCTGTATGACCACCCGACTGTCATTGAGGACTGGGATGACGGTCCTGAGGGGTGGTTCCGTGAGAGATTGTGTTGGCTCCCCCTATCGTACGAACTTCGCAACTGGATGAGCAGCGAGGAGTGTAGGGAGATGGCGGCTGCTATCTGACTGGTCGTCCTGCTGGACGAGGGCAAGGCCAAGCCGGCCAAAGTACCACATAGAGACTGGTATCGTTCGTGGGGGCAGGTCATTGGAGCGGCTTCTTCATGTGCCCAGTACTCACGCCGCTCAACTTGTGGAGCCGACGGTAGGTGACGCAATGCTTCGCACCGGGGCGTTGCGCCCGCCTATCCAGCTCGCAAATGGCCACGTACACATTGCGGGCTGCGGGGTTGAGGCGCTCGGGCCATCCGTAGTCGAAGTAGTCCTGATCACGCGGCTTCCGGCTAGCCCCAAGCTGCTTGTAGTAGGGGCACTTGTCATGGCCCATGCAGTAGTCTGAGTTGTAGAGCCGGCTCTCGGTGCCACACCCGTACTGGCATTCTCCTCCGTAGGCGGAGCGGACGGTCCTCTCGACCTCGCCGAATCCCAGCACGTCACCGTGTTCCGCTTGCCACTCATGGCAGGCTTTGCCTGCCTCATCCTGGGTCTTGCCCAGACGCTTCATCTCGCTCGCCACCATGAAGCACGCCGTGTTCGGATCAGGTTCGTAGCCAGGCAGCACGCCCTCCTCGAGCATTGCCGCCACACACGGCTTCATCATCTGCGGGAGCGTATTCAGGTCCCTTCCTTGCCGCTGTGTTACCTCAAGCTGGTCGAGAACACTCCGTGACGTGCTTCGCTTTGCGCTACTCATCGAGATCATCTCCTTCGCTACGTGTCATTCACAGTCATCGCTCTCAACGAGGCGGTCTTGCTGGCAGTCGAAGGGCCCATTACAAGGCTGCCTTGCGGTTTTGTCCCCCTGAGAACAGGTTCCAGCGACTGGGAGAAGATCCCGTCGCTGGGCTAATGCTCTAGACAGGTTGTTCCCGACGCGGACCACTAGGGCGCCACCGCCTCGGCGCCTTGGTGACCTTGGGCACCAAGCGGCGCCACTCACGGCGCTAGTGGTCTAGGCCTTCGCTACCTTCCCGCTAGTACTCGCATCTTCGTTCTTCCGGGCTGGGTGTCATAATCATATACCTATGGGCGCCCCAAATCATCTTGCCATTTTCCAGAGTACGGGAAGTTTTCTCAGAGTACGGATACGAGGCGCTGAGCGGACCTCCCGACAGCGCTTGGCGCCGTGCGGCATCGTGTTGGGGATGGCCCATCCGAGCGCACAAGCAAGGGTCCGTCGCGACGGCCAGAATTGCTGACCGCGGTCGCCGGATGGCGCGCCAACTCGAGCGACAGCGGTCCGCAGGACCGGCATCTCTGGCGCTGACTGAGTCGCTGGACATGGTCTCGGCCCTTCTCCGGATCGCCTTGACGATCCCAAGGTCACCTAGAGCCCTTCCTCCTAGATTGCCTTGCGCAACTCGGTCCCCCAGAACGCGTTTCAGCGACCAGGGCAAGGCCCCGTCGCTGGGCTAGTCCTCTCTATCAGCTGCCAATGATCACGGCGGAGCGCGCGGCGTCGGCGGTCACTCGTGACGTGTCCTCATCGATAGTCCAGTGCGCGACGCCGTCCTCGAACCCGGGGTTGGGCAGCGCGTTGGCCGGACCGTCGGCGACTGCCCCTGCAGTCGCCAGCAGCGACAGCGCGGCAAGCACAAGTCCGCGCCGGACAAGACATGATGGCATGTGGGCGGACCTCCCTCTGACGGTGGGTCACTCGTCTTGCGGCTGTGCGTCCGGGTCGAACCAGCCCTCGCGTGTCGGCGACAGCCACGGCGACAGGCCCTCGAAGCGCTTGCCGTCCACCCGCCCCTGAGACGTGATCTGGATCGCGCGGTCCGCGCCCAGGTCGTGCGTGATCTTCAGCGGCTCATCCAGTTTCGAGCGGAACAACACCTCGCCGGTCCCTGCGTCCCGGATACAGTAGGGCTTGCCCTGCGTGTTGATGACGGTCACCTCGTCGGCGGTCGTGCGCGTGAACACTCGAGCGCCGACGTGGTACTGCCCTGCCCGGTTGTAGAACTCCACCTGGACGCCCTCGGGGATCTGGTGCACGAGGTCCGCGTCGGCGAGCACCAGCGCCATGGGGCCGTCCGTGTCCGCGCAGTCGAGCCGCAGGGAGTACGTCGCGCCCTGCCTGGCGGCGGGGATCACGACCTCGCCCTGCTGCGTCATGTGGAAGTCCGTCGGGTAGTGGCGGTCGGTGACCTCCGGCCGCTCGGTCTCCGGCAGCGTGAGCCGGGCGACCTCGGCCCCGTCCGAATCGAGCACCGTGGCCTGCACCTCTTCGCACTGGGTCTCCCAGCGTCCGACCATGACGATGCGGACGGCCAGGTCGCCGTCCCGGCGGGGGCGCAGCGCGATCTCTCCCTGCACCAGTCCCGCGCCCGCCGGGGGGAGCGAAACGAAGGTGTCGCGCATGGCGTAGGGGTCGGCCTCTGTCATCCCCTCGCGCGCGCCCAGCGAGTAGCCGACCAGGATCGGCATGAGGAAGTGGCGGTAGAACTGGTGGCCGTGGTAGGGATACCTCGGCGCCTCCGACGAGGCCCAGTCGTGCATCGGCACCACGTCCGCCAGCGTGCGGGCTATGTCCCAGCCCACCTGCGCGAAGCGCTCATCGCCGGTCTGGTCATGGGCCCAGCCGCAGGCGATGGCGTCCTCGACGCGGCAGACCCCACCGTCCTTCAGCTCCGGGTAGCCCGCCGCTGCCAGTTGCTCGAGCATCGTGGGCTTGAGGGTCCCGTCGTCCCACAGAAGCTGCTGGGGGATGAGGCCGTCGTACACGTAGAGGGCGGGGGTGCGGAAGGCGCGCAGCTCGGCGTTGTACTCACGGTTGACGGTCAGGTCCGCCCACTCGCGTGCGAGGTCCTTGATCTCAGGGTCCCAGGTCTCCTCGTAGGCGTTGGCCCAGAACTGGCTGACGTTGTACAGCTCGCGCCCCCAACTGCGGACGGTGAGCGGGTCCGCCTGGGTCAGGTCGACGGCCAGGGCCTCGGCCTTCGCGCCCGCGATGACCTCGTCGAGGACCTCCTTGGCTCGCCGGTAGCCGGTGAGGTGGTAGTAGTAGGCCAGGAAGTGCGCCTTGGTGTGCTTGCCCAGGTGATGCCGGTGCCAGGGGAAGGGCATGCCCGACGCGTTGGACTGGTAGCCCGTCTCCTTGCCCCCCGTGTTGTAGTGGTTGGTGCTCACGTCCATTGCGAAGCGCGCGGTCGCCTCCGCCTCCTCCAGCCAGTCCCGGTCGCCGCCGCGCATGTAGAGCAGCCACGGGATCACCTGGAGGCTGTACTGGTGCCCGTCCATCCAGCGGTAGGAGACCCCCGTCGCGCCCCAGCGCATCATCCCGTAGCGCCACAGCCCGTAGTCATGCATGTCCGCCCAGCGCCCCACGGACATGCGCCCGACCTGCTCGATGGCGCGCTCGAACTCGGGGTAGCCCTCGACATCCGCCGGACCGATGTCGAGCCCCAGGAAGGGCACGCGCATGGCGTCTGCCGGGTCCTGCCGCACCGCCACCGGGTGCTGGGTCAGCGAGTTGAGCTGCGCGGGCCGGCGCTCGGAGGCGCGGTCATAGAAATGCACCACCAGCTCGTGGGTGCGCGCGGCCCCCTCGGCGGTGTGCATGAAGTGCGGGTTCGTGGTGTACTCGTGGACGAAGTGCGCCTCATCGTCGATCCACTTGAAGCGGTTCCAGTGCTTGCCGAAGTAGAAGCTGTCGGGCATGATGTCGTTGAGGGAGAAGCCCATGCGCTTGCCGCGCGAGGGCCACAGTTCGACCGCGAGCCCGTCGGCGCTCACGTCGAAGGCCAGCGGGAACATCTGCCACGGCTCGCGCACGATCAGCGCCACGCCGCGCCCGTTCGCGCCCTCGGCCGCCACCCAACCGCCGAGGTGGCGGCCCTCGTGCGCCTCGGCCTGGCCCGCCATGACGGTGAAGTGCTCCACGTCATCCTGATGCGCGTAGACGCCCCCGTCCGGCGCCTCCACGTCGAGCGTCTCGCCGCCCCAGTCCGAGAGCCCGATCAGCGTTCGCAGCAGACCCAGATCCGGCTGGATGCGCAGGCTGATCTCGCTCGCTCCCACGGCGGGGTCCTGGACCATCCAGGTCAGCGTGTGGTAGACGCGCACGAAGCTCTCGCCCTGGAAGAACTGGTAGCGCAGCTCCAGTCGGGCCAGCGGGCTGCCGTCCGGCAGCAGATACTGCCCGGTGGCCTTGACCGTGGCGCGGTAGGGCGTGGCCTCCTCCAGGTCCAGCGTCCAGTCACCCAGCGCGCCCGGGGTCTGGGCCGCGCCGTCGTCGGCCACCAGCGTGAACTCCGGGCCATCCCCCCGCAGCATGGGGGCGCCGTTGAGGCTGACCCCGTCGAAGAGGCGAGTGCCCGGGGCCAGCCGCACCTCAAGCGGGCCGGTGGACACGACGATCGCGTCGCCATCGCGGACGGCGATGGGCTCGCCTGGCGGTGCGGGGGCGACGGGGCCTGGCTCGAAGAAGTACTGCCGGTCGCCGCTGGCGCGGAAGTGCAGCAGCAGCCACTTGACCTGCGAGCGCTCGGGGTTCCACCAGCCGGTGGCCTCGGCCTCGAAGGGGACGGCGTTGCCGAGGTCATCGACCAGCCGCCCGCCGGGGACTTCGCTCAGCTCGCCCTTGGGGAAGACGAGGCCGACGCTGACGGGCACATCGTGGACGACGCCCTGGCGCTGCTCGGGCTCGAGCACCTGCAGCGCCACACGCCCGGCGGCCTGTGCCGGCTGCATCAGCGACACCCCCTGCAGGACAAAGAGCGCGAGTGTCAGCCCGCCGATCCGCCCGATTGCGCGCTTCCCCATGGCATCTCTCCATCGGCATGTCCTGCCAGCCCGCGCCGTCCGCGTCGGTCGAGATGACCACCCGCAGCGCCTCGGGGTCGGCGTAGTTGAGGTTCATCACCCGTATCGAGCCCTCCGTCCCGTAGAGCGCGAGGAAGAACACAAACGGGTGGCTGAGTGACCTGCCCCCACGAACGCTACCACTCCCTATGCGGTACTTTGGTGGGTCCACGCAGCCGCGCCGCTCAACACCTAGCATGCGCCAGACTGGCCCGTGGCCGGCCTGTGGCGTTTGCCGTGACGGGAACCGCAAGACCTCGGCCTGAGGGCTTCACGGGTCCAGGCGCTCCTGGAGTTCCAGCAAGAAGGCTTCTACTTCGCGAGCGTCGGCCGCCTCCGGCCACGCCGCGAGGTAGACATTGTAGACGTTGACGGCCTCCTCGCAGTACCCGCCGCGTGCGCAAGCGTGTCCGAGCGCCAGCCAAGCTGCGCGTTGATCCGGGATGCACTCGCAGGCTTCTGCGAGATACTTGCGCGCGTCATCCCACTTCTCGGCCTTGAGTGTGACCTGCCCCCACGAACGATACCAGTCTCTATGTGGTACTTTGGCCGACCAACACAGCCCTGGGCGCAGGGCCGAGCGGAGCGAGGCCCGAAGCCCAGGGCTGTCGCGCCTCGGGTGCCGGGGGGCGATAGCCCAACGAGCTGTGCGGCCTCACCGTGTTGTAGTACCTTCGCCACCGCTCCACAAGCACCTGCGCCTCAAACAGCGTGTCGAAGATCTCGCCGTCAAGCAGTTCGTCGCGCAGCTTGCCGTTGAATGACTCTATGTAGCCATTCTCCCACGGACTGCCGGGCTCGATAAAGAGCGTCTTCACACTCAGATCGGCCAGCCACTGACGCACCTTCTTGGCGGTGAACTCCGAGCCGTTGTCCGAGCGAATGTGGCCCGGAGCGCCCCGCTGGGCAAACAGATGCGTCAGCTGCTCCAGCACTTGGTCGCTGCTGAGCTTCCTGTCCACCACGATCACCAGACACTCGCGCGTGTACTCGTCGATGATCGTCAGCAGACGGAAAGCTCGGCCGTCGTGTGTGCGGTGCAGCACGAAGTCGTGACTCCACACATGCCCGGGATGCCGTGGCCTGAGCCGTACGCAGGAGCCGTCGTTGAGCCACAGCCGACGACGCTTAGGCTGCTTCTGAGGCACTTTCAGGCCCTCTTCGCGCCAGATGCGCTCAACGTGCTTGTGGTTGACCCGCCAGCCCTCGCTCTTTAGTTTGGCCGTTATCCGCCGGTAGCCATAGCGACCATACTGCGTCGCCAACTCTATGATCCGCGCCCGCAGTCGCACCTCGCGATCGGGCACGACCCGTTTGCGTCGCTGTGTGGAGCGCGGCTGCCCCAACACTTTGCAGGCGCGTCTCTCTGAGACCACGTCCTCGCCCATCACCTCACGTACATATACCACCGCCGCCCGGAGCTTGTCCGGGCTCAGTAATTTCCCGAAACAGTCTCTTTCAGAATCGCGAGGTCCAGAGCTTGGTTGGCAACGAGCTTCTTGAGTTGCGCGTTTTCGTTCTCCAACTCTTTGAGCCGTTTGGCCTGGTCTGACCTGCCCCCACGAACGATACCAGTCTCTATGTGGTGCTCGCATCCTCTTGGTCTTGCCCCCGTCTTAGTGCCACCCGCAATGGGAGTGTTCATCCTGCGAGGCAGAATTCCTGCCCTGATCGCAGTGGTCTGAACCGCGGATTTTGGTCCACCTGCAGCGTCAGAGTTCAGCCTTTGAGGCGCGTTTCCTGCTATTGGCGATGGGGGTGTCTGCCGCGCCATTGGGCTCCTGACTCCCCGAAGTGGCGTGGTCGGAGGGAAGCCTGATCCACGGCGGGGGGCGTGGCAAGCACACAACGCAGATGCAGACAGGCCGCCCCTCGGACGAAGGGCGGCCTGCAGTATTCGCCAAATTGGCGGCTCCCCCAGTTGGACGAACTTCGCAACTGGATGGCCACCGAGGAGTGCCGGGAGTTGGCTGCGGCGATCTCACCTGCTGATCCGGGTAGCGCTCCCGATTCATCGACATCAGTCCTTTTTGGGCCACCATGCCTCTTCATTCACTCTCATTCCAGGTGGACCAGGACTCGGGGGTCAGACCCGGGAGCGCTGTGAACGAAGGAGGCCCAACACTGACTCGTGGAGGACTCCCCACTTTCCGCGGGCAATTCTCCTAATGTTAGTTCGATTGGCCCAAGGACCACGAGAGGTGCGCCATGCCCCGCACATGCCTGCTGCTCGCCGCGATGATGCTGGCCGCGACCGCCGTCTGCGCCCAGCAGCCTGGGAACCTGCTCCTCAACTCCGCCGCCGAGGAGGGTGACACCGCACCCCTCAACTGGCGCAACGAGGGGGGCATGGGCTCTTGGACCGAGGACGAGGTGCACTCCGGCGCGCGGTCACTAAAGCTCCAACAGCTCGAGGGCGACGGCAGGCGAGGTTGGACCTCGGAGATGATCCCGATCCCCGAGCCCGGCGAGACCCAATTCATGTTCTCAGTGTGGGCGAAGCTGGAGCAGGTGACCGGGGGCAGCGGGGCCTTCATCGGCTTCTACCACACCGACGAGAACGGCGCGCGCATCGGGCAGAGCGGGATGTACGTCGTGGGCGGAGCGGGCGACGAGGTGGCCACACACGACTGGGCGAGGCACATCACCGTCAGCCAGCTCACACCCGAGGTGAAGGGGGTGCGCGTCAACGTGCGCTTGTACCACGCGACCGGCACGGCATGGTTCGACGACATGCGCGTGGCGGTCTTCGACCGCAAGCCGATCACCCGGCCGCGCTCGATCCGCCGCGGCTTGCGCCTGGGCGAGCCGGGAGCGTGCGCGATCGTGTCGGCGGCGGGCGCGGATGAGCACGCGCGGGAACTCCAGGCCGCCCTACGCGGGCTGGGCCTGGCGTCGCCCATCCTGGCGCACGATGAGATCGACCTGCTCGGCGACGGCCGCGACCTGATCATCCTGGGGAACCTCGCCAACAGCGAGGCGGTCGAGGCGCTCTACCTGCGCATGTATTCCCTCGCGGACAACTGGTTCCCGGGAGCGGGCGGATACGCGTTGCGTCCGCTGTATGACTGCCTGGGCACGGGCGGCAACTACCTAGTAGTGGAGGCGTCGGATGAGGCCGGCCTGGCGACCGGACTGGAGACGCTGGTGGAATCGCTTGAGAAGGCCGGGCCGCCGCATGATCTGCCGCTGACGGTCGAGACCGGCCCGGGCTGGGGCGGAGTGTCCACGCTGCCCTGGCGTGGCGGCGGCGGTCGGCGCCAGATGGTCCCAGCGGTCAGTTACCTTAAGAGCGGCGACATGGAGCACGCGCAGGCCTTCCGCGAGGCGATCCTCGCCGCGGCGTCTGAGAGCGACGAGGACCTGTTCGGAGCCGATCGCGGCATCCACCTGACCTGGAACACCCAGTCGCAGTCGTGGGACCTGATGGAGGCCTGCGGAGTGTTCAGTGACGATGAGCGCGTGCAGGTGGTCAACCACATGCTGCGCATCATGCGCTCGAGCGAAGGCGAGGACATGGTCCGTCCCTCGCGGAGCCCGCGCGAGAACCACGCCACGCGCTCGGCGCGCGGCTTCTACTACGCCTGGCGGCACCTGAACAAGTACTACCGGGGCGAGATCGAGGTGGACCTGATCTGGTGGCGCAACCGGTTGGCGGGCTTCTGGGCGGGACCGTTCGCCTGCTCGCGCAGCTTCGAGGACTCGCTGTCCCAGCACGGACTGGGTGGGAGCATGGACAACACGCTGGACATCGCCTTCCAGGAGCCGGAGTGGTCGGAGGAGTTCTTCGCCTCCGGTCGCGCGCGCCAGATGGGCGAGCGCTGCATCGCCATCTGCAACAACATGGGCCAGACGGTCATGCTCGGCGACACCAGCAGCGGCGACCACCCCACCAGCATCTTCTCGAAGCTGGCCTGGAAGCTGGACGATCCGCGCTACCTGTTCATGATCAACCAGCGCCAGCCGCTCGGGACCACCACCGACGAATATCTGCGCGGATTCGACGTGGGCATAGCGCCGGCCGCGCCCGAGGACCACTTCGGGCTCACCGTCATCCCGGCAGACGACCGCTTCTTCCATGTGAGCCTGCACAACACCGAGGGAGTGGACTTTGCGCGCGCCTTCGACAAGCTGACCTTCCGCGAGGGATTCGACCCGGCCGACGAGTACCTGATGATGGACGGCACTGCGGGCGGCAGCCACTCCTACGATGACGCCAACACTTTCGGCGAGTTCTCGGCAAACGGGCGCCGCTGGCTGTGCGAGATCGACATCTTCAACGGGCCGACGATGAGCTTCCACAACGCGGTTACCATCGCGCGCGGCGGGCTGGGCGAGTCCATCCCGCCCCAGTCGGCCGAGGTGATGCGCTCGTCGGAGGGCGAGGGATGGGCCTACACCGCCACGCGCCTGCCCCTGTACAACGGGTGCGATTGGACGCGCCACACCCTCTGGCAGCCGAACGCGTGGACCTTCGTGCTCGACGAGATGGTCGCGCGGGAGCCGGGCGACTACTCCTTCGTGGACGGCTGGCGCAGCCTAGGCGGGCCGACGCTCACAACCGGCCTGCTCGAGTGCCAGCAGGACGAGGTGCGGCGGCATGGCTACGTATGGTCTGCCGCGTCGCTGGAGGACGCCGTCACCGACTCCTCGGGCAAGTACTACTACAACATGAGGGCCTTCGACGCGCTCCTATGCCGCACCGACGAGCAGGGCGACTGGCTGGAGATGACCGTCAGTATCGAGAACGCCGGCGAGTATGCGATGACCGTGTCCACGCTCGACTACACCGGTCGCGGCATCGTCCGGGTGTCGGTGGACGGGGAGCCCTTCGGCGAGCCAATTGATCTGTACCGCGCCGGCATGCCCGAGGTCACCGCCCGCCGGCTTGGCACGCTGGAGCTGGCGGCCGGCGAGCACAAGGTCCGCTTCACCGCAGTGGGCAGGAACGAGCGCTCGGACAACTACTACATGGCGATCCGCGAACTGAACCTCGCGCCCCCGAGCACCGCAGGCGACCCGATCGTCCGCCCAAACCGCTTTCGTCTGGTCTTCCCCGAGAACGTGCCCGTCTCGCTGGACCGCGACCACGAAACGCTGGGGCAGTACCTGCCCCTCAACCGCCACCGCGACCAGTATCTCAACATCCTCGAGCAGTCCATGAACGCGACGCTCGAGCCCGGCCAGGCAGCCTGCTTCCAGAACCTCTTCTACGCCACCAAGGACCCGCAGCGATCAGTCGAACTGCGCCGACTGACTGACCACGCCACGCTGATCCGCTCCGACGGCGAACTGGCCATGGTCGGCGCGGCGCTCGAGGGCACCGAGGCGCAGGCGGGCGCGGTGCAGGCGTCAGGCATGATGTTCCTCGTCTCCCCCACGCGGGTACTGCTGTGCCAGGCCGCCGCAAGCGTGGGCGGTACTGACCTCGCCGAAGGAACCTGCGCGCACCCCGAAGCGGTCCGCGCGGCCCTGCAGGGAGCGTGGGACGCCACGTCCGCCACAGGCGCGGAGGGCCGGCTCCCATGGGCCGCCGCGCCGCCGCTGAGCGAGGCGTGGACCGCCGATCTGGCCGCCTCGCCACTGTCGGTAGAGATGGTTCACGGAGGTGAGGGCGTGCGGCTGGCGGTGGGCGATCTCGACGGCATGGTTACGACGTGGGACGCCGCTGGACAGACGGCAAGCGAGATGCTCACCGACGGACCGGTGCACGCGCTGGAGGCGGCGGATCTGGACGGCGACAACGACGAGGAGTTGCTGGTGGGCTCGGACGATGAGCAGGTCTACGCGCTCAACGCCGACCTGTCCGAGCGCTGGCATGACCGTATCGAGTTCGGCAAGCCCATCTGGCCCTATTGGACGCTGGGCAGCTCGAAGGTGCGCCGAATCTACGCCGACGACATCACCGGGGATGGCATCCCCGAGGTGCTCATGGGCGTGGGCAACATGCACCTGCACTGCTACGACGCGGCGGGCGAGGAGTTGTGGCGCTACCGCACCGACCACGGGATTTGCACCACCATCACCACCGCCGACTTCTTCGGCGACGGACGCAACCTCGTGCTGGCGGGCAACGGCCTGACATCATCGGCGGAGACGCTGTGGATACTCGACGCTGCGGGCGAGGTGGTCAAGCGCTACCGCAACGGTTCGTGGTGCACCGCGCTGCCCGCGATCGCTGTGGGCGACCTCGATGGCGACGGCAACCTGACCGCGTTCGGTGGCAACAATCGTGGTGATGTCCGCGCGTGGGAGACCGACTCGGAGCATACTGTGCCGTTGTGGTCGAATAACCTCACGCGCCCGATCCGCTCGCTGACGGTCCTGCCCGGCGTGGTCGCGGTCGGCTCTGACAGCGGCTACCTGTGCGCCTTCGACCAAGCGGGCGAGAAGGCGTGGGGGATGCCACTCTCGAGCGCGATCACGCACACCGCGCTGGTGCGCGACGAGGGCGCGACGCCGGTGCTCGCTGCCGGCTGCAAGGACGGGCAGGTCTTCATCGTCACCCCGGACGGTCGACTGATTGGCCACCACGATCTGGGCGCGCGCTTGCGCGACATGGTCGTTGCCGACGTGGATGGCGACGGGCATGATGACATCGTGGCCGTGACCTGCGAGCCGAACCGGCTCGTGGTGATCAGCCTGCCAGGCTAACCACGCAACAGACAACGGCGATGGTCGCCGTGCCGCTTGGCCGCAGAAAGATGAGAGCCCATGAACAGGCCAATCAGTGCTGTTTTGAGGAGGGATTTTGCATCCTCGAACTGGCCGCGAAGGCCCACGGTTTGCGGCTTGAGCAGGAGGCAACGGAGCGCAGGAAGCAGCTCGATATCCTACTATCGAGCTGCACCTACGACGGCGAGAGGCTAAGGGGTACATACACAAAACCCTTCTGCTGGTTGGCAGAAGGGCGTGGTCGTTCTGATTGGCTCCCCACCCCAAGGTCATACAGAACCACTATTTGGGCGAGTTTGGGTAGTGCGGGATGGGGTCATGAGGGGCTTGTATGGGCGTTCTGGGAGGAAGGGGCGCGGAGGGATATGGGCAGGCATGGGGGGATGATCATGCTACTTCTGACCAGAGAACGGAGGCAATGGCGCGGGGGAATTGCTGCGTGAGGGGCTGAATCTCGGCTGAGGCGTATGGGTTTCCCTGAGGGGCAATCCAGCGAAATGCACGAGCCTAATCGACCAAGGCAGTAGCGGCAGAATGCTGAGTTCATCGCCCCCCAACCGGCGGGGTCCACAAACGCCACCCGCCAAACGGCTTGTCAGACTGTGCATGCCGCCACGGCTAGGCAGTCATTCAGCTTCGGATGGTGCGCCGGGATATGCACGAGCCAACAAGTGCAGTAGCTCTGGGGGGGGAGGAATCGATTCCTCGATGCAAGAGGGGAGGATGAAGTTGGGGCGGTCTAGTGATAGAGCATACTCACATTGCTCCCTGACGTAGTCCGAACTCATCGAATTCGATGACCAGAGCAGATGGAAACGGTCTGCTTCAGCAATAGACGCCCTCATCGCCGAGGTCCAGAACTCACCACCACGCAGGTGTGTCACATCGAAAGAGTATCCGAGAATGCCCCCCGCCTCTGTGGCTTGCTTCACCTCCTCGACAAGATGCCTGTCCTGATTGCTGTAGCAGAGATGGTCCATCGAGATGCCCAGACGTTGTCGTAGCCTGATGAAGTGTTCATCCGCCAGTAGCCCTGCCGCCTCCAGTTCTCGCCCGGCCAGTCGAAGGTGATACGGAGTGTGCAGGGCCCAATACAGTGCTGTGTCAAGGACGTCAGACCTAATGCTCTCCTTCCCTGCGTCCCCTAGCATTGCGTGCCCCTCAGCCAGACTCACAAAACACGGTCCAGCCTTTTCATGATCCTGTCCTTCCCGAAAACCCCATCTGGACGCCGATCCCAGGACTACGTGCCAGCCAGATGGGGTTTTCGGGAAGGACAGGTTCCTATACAGTGTTCTGGCTGGCCTGCTCTCGGCCACGGCGCAGGGGACAGACCCGGACGCGGCGAAGACCATGCCGAGCCGATCGACGGCATCCAGGAAGGCGCTCTACGGCAACCGCAGGCAGAGGCGCACCTGTACTGACCCCGGATGTCGGACCGCGACGGGTGGTCACATGAAGTCTCAGTCGTCGCCGGCGAAGACAGTCGTCAAGCAAGCCGGACCTGCACCGTTTCTCTGCGTCGAAGTGAGAGGGGCACTACTGACCATGCATTGCACCGCCCGGACCATGCTCGCGTTGCATCTGAGCGCAGCAATCATGCTCGCAGCCGTCTGCCACGCGCAGGACTGGAGCACCTATCGGCATGACGCGGCCCGTAGCGGCCTGACCGACGCACAGGTGGCGACGCCTTTGGCGCTTCAGTGGACCCACGTGCCCCGCCATGAGCCCCGCCCGGCGTGGCCTGAGCCGGGTCGGGAGCTGAACCGGATGGCCTTCGACTACGCGTATCAAGTGGCCGTGGCTGACGACACGGTGTTCTTCGGCTCATCCTCGGATCACGCGGTCCGCGCGCTGCACTTGACCTCGGGACGCGAGCGCTGGAGCTTCTTCACCGGGGGCCCGATCCGGTTCGCGCCGATGCTCCACGACGGCCGCGTCTACGTCGCCTCCGATGACGGGCATATCTACTGCCTCAACGCGGACGACGGCGCGCTTGTCTGGCGCTTCTACGGCGGGCCGAGCCGGCGCATGCTCATGGGGAACGGGCAGCTCATCTCCCACCATCCGCCGCGCTCAGGGGTAATCGTGCGGGACGGAGTGGCCTACTTCACCGCCGGGATGTGGTCCAGCGACGGCGTGTACATCTACGCGCTGGATGCTGAGGACGGGAGTGTGTTGTGGCGCAACTCCACCAGCGGTCGGCTCTATCTGCGGCAGCCGCACCCTCCGTCAAAGGCGTTCAGTGGCGTGTCGCCGCAGGGCTACCTGGTCGCCGACGCCGACCAGCTCTTTGTGCCGACCGGCCGGAATGTTGCCGCGGCCTTCGATCTCACTACCGGCGAGTTGCAGTACTACAACCCCGGCCCTAACCGATGGGCCGACCGCTGGGGAGGGACACGACTTTTCGCCGCCTCGGACATGGTGTTCGGCTGGCGTGCGCGGCCCGGTGGCGATATGGACGTGGAGATGGGCGAGCACGATCCCTGGCCGAAGGATGGCATGGCGGGGATTGACGCCGAGAGCGGAAACGTGATCTGGGAGTTCCTCGGCAAGCTCAACGCGGTCGTCCGAGACGACATCCTTTACGCGTCCGGTGGCGGAACGGTCACCGCGCATGACTTCGATCGGCTTCTGGAGGGAGACAAGCCGGAGGAGTGCCAGCTCTGGTCCACCGACCACGGCCGGGTCTACGAGATGATCATGGCCGCGGACACGCTCTTCGTGGGCGGCCGGGACGAGGTGACGGCGATCTCCGCCACTGACGGCTCGGTGCTCTGGCAGACCAACGTGGACTCACACGTCCGCGGGCTGGCCGCTGTGGACGGGCAGCTGCTGGCCAGTCTGAAGGACGGCCGGGTGTTGTGCTTCGGCCAGGACGCCGGTGCCGCATCCGCTGAGGTGACACTGCGACAGGCACAGCCGCCCACCCATGAGCGGGCGGCGACGGCAGCAGCCGAAGCTCTGGACGCAACCGCACTGACCGAGGGCTTCTGCGTGGACCTGGGCGCAGGTGGCGGGGAGCTGGCGGCGGAGCTAGCCGGGCGGACACAGATGCGCGTCTGGTGCATCGAGGCCGACGCTGCGCAAGCCGATGCGGCGCGGCGCGCACTCGGTGACGCGGGCCTCTACGGCGCGCGCGTGACAGTCCATCAGGGCACGCTCGAGGACCTTGGCTATCCGCAGAACTTCGCCGATCTGATTGTGGTGGACGCCGACGCGCGGGATGAACTGGGCGAGGATGCCGGGGCGATGCATCAGATACTCAGACCCGGCGGCGGGCTTGCGTGGATCCAGTGCGCGGGCGAGGGCGCCTTCGGCTCACCTGACCAAGTTGCCCGCTGGCTACGCAAGGGTGGGGTGCCGAGAGACGAGATTTCGTCGGACGACACCGCCGTGACCGTTCGCCGCGCGCCGCTGGAGGGCACCGGGCAGTGGACCCACCAGTACGGCAATGCGGCGCGGACGGGCAGCTCCGAGGACCGGGTCGCGCGGGTGCCGCTGGAGATGCAGTGGTTCGGGGAGCCGGGGCCGGCCATGATGGTCGCGCGGCACTGGCGCGGACCGGCTCCGCTGTGCGTGGACGGAAGGCTGTTTGTCATAGGGCAGTACCGCATCACGGCCGTAGATGCCTACAACGGCCGGGAGCTGTGGACCCGTGAACTGCCGGCGGCCGGACGCTTCCCAGTGTCGGGCAAGGGTGGCAACGCCGTGGCCGATGGTGCGGCCGTCTACGTGGCGACCGGCGACACGTGCCTGCGACTGGACGCCCGCACTGGCGAGACCCTGGCAACCCACACGTTGCCTTCGTCCGGTGATGGCGAGAGCCAGCAGACGTGGGACTACCTTGGGCTTGCCGGCGACCTGCTGCTGGGCACGGGCAGCACGGCCGGGCCACTGGTCGCGCTGGACAGCGCCACCGGTGAGACCCGCTGGACGTGGGAGCCTCAATTCGGTGTGATGCACGATTCCGTGGCGGTTGCGGGCGACCGCGTGTTCGTCATCGACGCGCTCACCCCTGGCGAGCTTGACCGGCTGCGGCGCCGCGGCAGCCCGATGCACGGTCTCTCCAGGATGGTCGCGCTTGGAGCTCGCGACGGACGGGCGCTATGGACTTCTCCGGACATCCTGCCGCGGCGCGACCTGCGGTACAGCAGCGGTGTGCTGCTCGCGACCGGCGACAAGCGGATGAGCGCCTACGACGCTGAGACCGGCAAAACGCTCACTTGGGGACACATGCCCATGCAGCGCTTCCCCGTCATAGTCGGCGACGTCATCTACGGTCAACCCTACGCATACGACCTGCGCACCGGCGAACGGCTCACACGCGAGCACCCGCTGACCGGCCAGACGGTGCCATGGTCCATGTCGCGGACATATGGCTGCGGCGCGGTCTCTGGCGCGCCGAACCTGCTCGCATTCCGGTCGGGGGCCCTGGGCCTCTACGGGCTTGACGACGACAGTGGCGTACATAACTACGGCAGCCTGCGAGCCGGGTGCTATGTCAACGCCATCATCGCTGCGGGGATGGTGCTGATGCCTCCGGGCGACGCGTCCTGCACCTGCTCTTACAACTTCCAGACGACGGTTGCGCTCGCGCCTGGTGAGCGCGCCGAGGAGTGGGCGGTGTTCTCAAGCCTCGGGGCCGTCACGCCTGTCGCGAGCGCATCGCTCAACCTGGGCGCTCCGGGCGACCAGCGTGATGATGAGGGGAACATCTGGCTAGCGTTTCCCCGACCGGCCGGCGTGAAGGTCCCGGTCGAGGTGGCGTTGGCCGAGCAGGGCCGGTACTGGCGCTTCAACGCGGACGAAACGGAGATCTCCGGCAGTGGGGCGACGTGGCTGTACGCCAGTGGCGCCGAGGGCATCCAGACGCTGAAGGTAAGCCTGGGGGCGGAGACGACCGCGCGCTACCTGGTGCGGCTGCATTTCGCGGAGCCGGGCGAAGCTGCCGCAGGCGGCCGCGTCTTCGACGTTCACGCACAGGGCGAGCCCGTCCTGCAGGGCGTGGACGTCGCCTCCGAGGCCGGCGGGGTTCTCTCGGCGCTGGTGCGGGAGTTTGAGGTCGACGCCCGCGAAGAACTGGTGCTGGCGTTCGAGGCGGCGGAGGGCGGCCAGGCTCCGCCGATCCTCAGCGCCATCGAGTTGCTTCGCAGGTGAAGGGGCTGTCCCTATCGAAAACTCGTATCGACTGGGGCGACGGGCCTGCGCGGCCTTGCAGGGCAAGGCTTGCGCCCCACGGAATACCCACCACTCAACGGGACCTCTTGACCGCTTGGGTGGTGCTTTCCTCCTTGGTCACAACTGCTCGTTTGCTTCTCGCTCTGCTCACCCTTCCCTTCCCGCAGGCGGCTGCGAGAAGCCAAGTCCTCGAGCAGTCCTTACCCCTGCCCACCAACACGCGCCGAGACCCCAGCCGAACCCCGAAATGGACGCATTGCCGCGCACTGACGGGGCTTCTTACGCCAAACTCAGGATGATCTGGCGTCCGGATGGGGTTTTCGGGAAGGACAGGCGGAGGCGGGGGAAGTCGTCGAGGTGCCCGAAGTCGGTGGCCTGCACCATCACTACGAACGAAGAACTGCCTGACAAGCCCGAGCGTTGATGATGCCCGGAGTGCAGAGAGCGATTGCTCACCTGACCCTCGTGCCTGCATACCGAGGGTCACCTCGCCCAGGCTGCATTGCCCCCCCCGATGACTGTATCCGGACCTCGCAGCGGAACCGCAAACCCCCAGTTCGTCGGTCGAACGAGAGCGTTGGCCTCGACCTCAAGACGCTTCAGCGGTCAGATGGAGTTTTCGGTAGGGACAGCATACGTCTTCAGCCATTCTCATCCCAGGTGGACCAATATGCTGGATGCGGACCATATCAGTCGGCCGAGTCCCAGGCCTCGCCCCTGCCCTTTGTCTGGGTCGCGATGTGGTAGTGCTGCTCGAGAACCTGGGTGTAGTTCTCAATCTCCTCTTCGTCGTAACCCAGGTGCAGGCCTATCCTCAGACCGGTAAGGCCGAGCTCGGGAAGGAAGCGCAGCTTGCCCTGGGTGTCGTTCAGTCCGCCAGTCATGATATCCCAGTCGCCGCGGGAGTTGCCCGGTACGCCGAAGACCAACTGCGTCGCCGCACCTCGGCCGACGAATTCGGGCCTGCCGACCTGGCCCTCGGGCAGCGCGACCTCGACCCAGATGTCAAGCAGCTCGTTCAGATCGCCGCCGGGCGGCTCGTCTTCGGGGTTCCTGCGAGCCGTGAGCAAGGGGACATCCGCTCCCGCAAACACGTTCCCGAAGCGGACCTTCACCCAGCGAGGAAAGCCGTCCTCAAGCGGGCTCTTCTCCGGGATGCTTATGTTGGGCCCCCAGATCGAGTCCAGGCCGCGCAGCGCGTACCCGATCTGCGCTGCCGTGGCGTCACGGGGCAGAGGCTCGGCGATCTCCTCGCCGTTGAACCCCAGGAAGAACGAGCCGCCCGGGTCCCCGCCGTCCCAGACGATCCGCTGGTGCTCGAGCTTCCTGGCGGGGACGGGACTCGTGGTCATGGCGGCGGTGTGGAGCACGCCCAGATCATGCCCCAACTCGTGCAGAGCAGTCTTCGCGACCGCGTTGACAATCTGGTCCTCGTTCAGCGTGAGAGGCTCCCCGGTTCCGACGTGCTCCATGATGGAGTCGACGAAGATCTCGATGCCGCCGTGAGGGGTCATGTTGATCGCGGTGGCCAGGCGGTAGTGCAGCTCCGCGCGGCTGTAGTTCTCGCGATTCCGCAGGTGCCGGTAGATCATGCCGACGTTGTCAACGGCTCCCGCATGACCAAAGGGCCCGACGATGGGGTTGGTTACCGCGTCGACCTCGCCAAGGCGCTCCGGCCAGTAGTCCGCCGAGACCGGCTCCGGCCCCGGGTTCGCGCGAGGGCCGTTGAGGCGCGTTGGCCAGGAGTAGACGATCGTGGTCTTTGGGTCGCCCGCGCTCTCGACGAACTTGATTGCCGGTGAGACGGCCTCGAGCAGCTGCTCCATGCGGGCCTGGACCCGGTCGGCGATCCTCTGCCGAACAGGCGCAGAGCGGACAAGGACGGCCTCGTCGTTCGTGAGCAGAGCCGTGTGCAGATGGTAAGCAGGGGTGTTGTAGACCGCTATGCGCTCGAGTGTCGCCACGAGTTCGCGTTTGTTGAGGAAGACATTGTAGGTCGGCGTCCCCTTGCCCGCGATGAACAGCGTCCCGGCCACCCGGTCCTTTCTCTTGTTCCGGACCTGCAGGTCCTCGATGAAGTGGTCAAGCTGATTGCCGGCGCTCGGGTCGAAGATGAAGGTGGCCAGGGGCGGAGCCATCTCGACCCGGAACTCCTCCGCGGGATCGATCTCGAACTCGGCCTCTGCCTCCTCGTGAACGCCCCACAGCTCGACTTCGCGCTTGCGGGTCGCGTCGCCGTCGCGGCCGTCCCGATAAGTTGGGGCCAGCGACATAGTCCGGTCGTCGTGTTCGTCGTCGGCGGCGTCGAGATAGCGATAGATGTTGAACTCGTCGTCGAAGATCAGCGTCTCCGGATCGTCTTCCTGCCAGGCCTTGATCTGAACGTTGGCGCCGAACAGAACGTCTCGCTCGAAGTTGCGAATCAAGGGCAGCAGGTCAACGACCTCGACGTCGAACTGCTTCTTCTCTTTCGGTGGCAGGAGGAATGTCTGGGTCACGAGGTCACCCTCGAGGAACTCAGGAGGGGTGTTGACCGTGATGCCGACGGTCACCGACTCCCAGGCCGTGGATCGAGCAGCGCCCTGTTCTCCGCCCTCCCCGTCCTCGTAGCCGGCGTGCCGGATGGTGAGCTGGAAGCCGCCGTCGTCGTCCCAGAAGAGATGGTCTTCGAGCGGCTCGACCGCGATCTTCGGGGTGGCTCTGGGCCGTTGCTGGGCCGACGTCACTCCGTATGCGTAGGCCGAACCCGACTCGTGGGCGAGGGGATGGGTGTGAGTCGCCCCCACGATGATGAGGTCGCCGCTGATCGAGACCGCGGGCCCGAAGCTGCCTCCCTCAATGCCGTCACCGGGCACGAGCTTCTGCACGCCCTCCCAGTTGCCTCCGCCCCCCTGGTAGAGGTAGGCTACGCCGGTACGCGCGAGTCCGCCGGCTGAAGGGCCAACCCCGCCAGTTGCCCCCAGGACTACTGAACTGCCGGATATCGACACGGATACTCCAGCACTGCAGTCTGGAACGTCGATGTCTTCGGGTTCGGCCATCCGGAGCATGGCTTCCTCTGTCCAGCCGGTACCGTTGCGCCGGAAGATGTGCCCCACCCCCGCGCTGTGAGAGAATGGCTCCTTGGGGCTCTCGTCCGGCGCTCCCACGACGGCGCAGTCCCCATCGATCGCCACAGCCGCCCCGAACATCCCCATCGCCTCGCCGTTGGTGCCGGCGAGCTTGGCTTGTTGCGACCAGCCTGTCCCGTCACGTACGAAGACATAGGCGGACCCCGGGCCCTGCTTGGTGTCCTCGGGATCGCCCACAATGGCGTAGGGACCATCGATCGCGACGGAGTACCCGAACTGGTCGCTCAGAGGGCCACCGCCGCCGACAAGCTTGGCTTGCTGCACCCACTCTTCGCCGTTCCGCATGAAGATATAGGCGCAGCCGTTGACGTCGCCATGTAACGCCCCCACGATGATGTAGTCGCCATCGATCGCGACCGAGTGCCCGAACTCGTCGCCGCCGCCGGGATCACCGGCCACGAGCATGGCTTGCTCTACCCAGCCTTCCCCGTCGCGCCGATAGACGAAGGCTGACCCAGGGTCTATGTGGATCCCGATGTCATGTCCCGGGACGCCGACCACGGCATAGTCGCCGGATATCGCGACGGACTGGCCAAACAGCTCCATCTCCTCGCCGCCGAGTCTCGTCAGTCTTGTCTGCTCCACCAGTGTCTGGCCGTCACGCTTGTAGACAAAGGCCGAGCCGCCCTCCCCCATGTGGTTGGGAGCCGGCGCACCAATGATGGCGTAGTCCCCATCTACGGAGACGGAGGCACCGAAGTGCTCTGTCTCTCCGCCCTGACTCGGCACGATCTTGACTTCAGCGACGGTCTGTTTGGCGGCGAAGGCTGGGCAAATCGTGGTGACGGCAAGGAGACCTACGAGAAATCTCTTCATGTTACCCTCCCTGGCGGCTGATGACCCGATCCGGTCTGTCCGGCAGGAACGTCTGCAGTGTCCTCGGCAACGATCAGGGCAGGACCTGCATCCGAGAAAGTTGTCCCTGTCGGGAACTAGTATCGCCTGGGGCGGTGGTGCCTGCCCCCACAAGTGATACCAGTCTCTATGTGGTACTTTGGCCGGCTGGTCTTGCCCCCATCTTAGTGCCACCTGCAGTGAGATAGTTCAGCCTCTAGAACGGATATCCTGCTACTGGCGCTGAATGCACAACCATCCCCCAATCAGCTCTCCTGGCTTCTCCCCAATCCCTGCGCCAGCAATCGAACTATGAGCCGTTCCCACATCATGGTGCCATTCACTCTATCCTGCTTGGCGTGTATCCCTTCGCCTTCCCCGCTTCTTCCTTGGCTCACTCTCCTGCTCTTCGTTCTCCTCCCCCACCTCAACCGTTTCTCCACCCAACCAAGCATCAAAGCCGCCCCCAAGTTCAGCGTCCCCGCTCAGTATCTCCTTGGCTTTCTCCACCTGTTCCTTCTTGCTCCCCATCCCCGCTATCTCCTCTGCCGCGATCACCCAGGCATTCTCCGGCCCCAACCCCTGCGCCCACTCCAAGTAGACCTGCTCATCATCGCCCATCACCATCGCGAGCAGGGATGTTCGTGCAAGCAGGTCAGGAAATGTGCTGTGTTCTCTCTGCTCATCGGGGAACCTACTGATTGCCCTCCCTACAAGCAGAACGGGTATGAGAGCATTGGTCATAGCGCTGTTCACGATCGGGAGACGGTTGGTCTGCGAGCCGACGCACTGTTCGCTCCTACGACTGCGTCCGCGCGCACGCCCAACTCAAGCACCGTTGAGCCGGATCCGACGAGACGTGGCGGTCTCGGAGGCCTTGCCGAGGAGAGTACCACTGTCTGGGTCCGGTGGCTGACCCAGACCCGCTTCCTGTCTTCCTACTCCCCCACCCAACCCTCACACAGCAGCTCGGCTTGCTCGAGGACGGTTTCGGTGGCCGACTGCTGCAGGTCGGGGGGGTAGCCATGCTTGCGGAGGATGCGCTTGCATATCACCCTCAGTTTCGCCCGGACCGCCTCGCGCTGAGCCCAGTCGATGGTGGCGTTCTCTCTGACCACCACAAGCAACTCCCGCGCGATAACCATTAGCTCTTCGTCGCCCATTACTTCCACGGCGCTCTGGTTTTCTGCCAGGGCGTCGTAGAAGGCCAGTTCGTCATCGGTGAGGCCCATTCCCTCCCCGCGGTGCTCGGCGTCCCTGATTGCATGGGCCAGAGCAAGCAGCTCCTCGATGACCTGCGCCGCTTCGATGGCCCGGTTGTGGTAGCGCTGCATGGCCTCCTTGAGCATCTCGGCGAAGGACCGCGCCTGCAGCGGGTTCTTGCGCTCGTGGATACGGATGCGCCCTTCCAGCAGCTTCCGCAGCGCCTCGGCAGCGACGTTCTTGTGCTCCATGCCCTGGACTTCTCGCAGGAACTCGTCCGACAGCACGGAGATATCCGGTCGCTCCAGACCGGCCTCGGAAAAGATATCGATGACTTCCCCCGAGACCACCGCGCGAGAGAGCATCTGCTGGATGGCGGCCTCGATATCCTCCTCCGGTGTCCCCTCAGACTTCGTCACCTTGATAGTCCCTGCGCGCACGAGTTGCAGAAAGCGCACTTCGTCGCGCACGTCGAGGGCGCGCTCGTCCGGGACAGCCAGAGCGAAAGCCTCCGACACCCCCCTGACGTGACGCAGGAATCTCTTCCGAAGCGGCTCCTCTCCCTCGGCGACGTGCTGCCCCAGGACGTGCTCGACCGCTGCCTCTGCGACCGGCAGCATCGTCGCCAGGTCCGCGCTGACTGCTGCCGAGTAGTCGAAGCCATGCAAGAGGCCCCGCACGATCTCCAGTTCCTCCAACAGCAGCGCGACTGCCTCCGACTGGTCGATCCCCGCAGCTTCGCGGTCGCCGGAGGAGTAGTAGTCCAGCGCCTGCTTGAGCTTCGCGGCGATCCCGAGGTAGTCAACGATGAGACCGCCGGGCTTGCCCGGGTAGACGCGGTTGACGCGCGCGATGGTCTGCATCAGGCCGTGGCCCTGCATGGGCTTGTCAACGTACATGGTGTGCAGAGGCGGCGCGTCGAATCCGGTCAGCCACATGTCACGCACAATAGCCAGCCGGAACGTGCTCTCCGGGTCCTTGAAGCGCTTGGCCAAGTCCTCTCGCCGGGCCTTGTTGCGGATGTGCTGCTGCCAGTCCACAGGATCGCTGGCCGAGCCCGTCATCACGACCTTGACGAACCCCTCGGCATCGTCTTCGGAGTGCCAGTCGGGCCGCAGCTTGGTGATCTCGTTGTAGAGGTCAACGCAGATGCGCCTGCTCATGCAGACGACCATGCCCTTACCTTCTATCACGTCGAGGCGCTGCTCGAAGTGCTCCACCAGGTCCGCGGCCAGTCTCTCGACGCGGTCTTCGGCGCCCACCAGCTGCTCCAGCCGCGACCACTTGTTCCTGAGCCTCACCCGCTCGTCGTCTTCCTCGTCCTCGGTTATGTCGTCGAACTCCGCGTCAAGGAGCGGCTCCTCCTCAGGCGACAGGTCCAGCGGGATCAGCCGGCCCTCGTAGTAGATCGGGACCGTGGCCTCGTCCTCGACCGCTTGGCGGATGTTGTAGACGTCCAGGTAGTCCCCGAAGACCTGCACTGTGTGTTTGCCGACCAACTCCAGCGGCGTCCCGGTAAAGGCGATGAAGGAAGCGTTTGGCAGCGCGTCTCTCATGTTGCGCGCAAGCCCGTCCACGAAATCATAGTGGCTGCGGTGGGCCTCGTCGCAGATGACCAGAACGTTCCTGCGGTCCGAAAGGCACGGGTAATCGGCGCCCGGCTCAGCGAGGAACTTCTGCAGCGTGGTGAAGATGACACCGCCAGAGGGGACCTCCAGCAGATCCCTCAGGTGCTCCCGGTCCTGGGCCTGCTCCGGCCGCTGGCGCAGTAGTTCCCTGCATCCTGAGAAGACGCTGAATAGCTGGCTGTCCAGGTCTATGCGGTCGGTGATTACCACCAGCGTTGGGTTCGCCATCTCCTCGCGCTGGATCAGCTTGCCCGCTAGAAAGACCATGCTCAGACTCTTGCCTGAGCCCTGCGTGTGCCAGACGACGCCGGCCTTGCCGTCGCCCTCCGCCGACGAGGCGGCGACCACGCTCTCGACCGCCTTGTTCACCGCGTGGTACTGATGGTATAGCGCCATCTTCTTCTGGTACTCAGCGCCGTCGGACTCGAACACTATGAAGTGCCGGATCAGGTCAAGGAAGCGCCGCTTATCGAAGATGCCCCGAATCAGGACCTCCAGCGAGGACATGCCGGGCGGCGAGATGACGTCTCCCTCAACAGTCTTCCAGGGGAGGAACCACTCCCAGCTTCCGGTTAGCGTCCCGGCCCGTGAAGCCATCCCGTCAGAAGCGACCAGCACCTCGTTGTGATGGAAGAGCGCCGGGATCTCGTTGCGGTAGGTCTGGAGCTGATCGTAGCCGGACCGAGCGGTGGCTGTCTCCGATGTCGGGCTCTTCAGCTCGAGGACGGCGAGGGGCAGCCCGTTCACGAGGACGACGACGTCCGCCCGGCGGTGGCAGTTGTCCTCAACGACTGAGAACTGGTTGACGACCAGCCAGTCGTTGGCGTCCGGGTCGTCGAAGTCCAGCACTCGCACCTTCTCGAAGACGTCGCGGCCATCTGCGTTGCGGTATCGGACGTCAACGCCATCAACCAGCATCTGGTGGAACTGATGGTTGGTCTCGATCAGGCTTGGGCTCGGGGCAAGGGTGATCTTGCGGTAGGCATCGTGGAGGGCTTCTTCTGGGATGTCGGGGTTGAGGGCCGCCAACGCGTCGCGCAGACGGTCTGGCAGGAACGCCTCGTCATGGCGCTCCCGCGCCGCCCCCGGTTCGCCAGGGGCGATGTCTGGACCAAAGCGCACTGCGTAGCCTGCCTGCATGAACCACTGCAAGGCACTCGCTTCGAGAGCAGCTTCGTCGATTGCCCCGACACTCATCGACATGGCCCCCTATGAGCCTACTCCCACAGCTTCCGGAACCCATCCCTGATTACGCCAGCCATTGCGCTCTTCCGGGCCGCCAGGAAGTCCGCGTACTCCATATGCTCCCATCCCTCCGGGAGGGCATGCCAGTAGCACATCTCGGAAAGTTGATCTGCCGAGTAGCGCTGTGCGTATTGCGGGTAGTATTCACTCGGTGGGCTGTCCGAAACGTCGATGTTGTCCATCCACTCCACCAAGGCGAAGTTGGCTATCTGGTTGATTTCCCGGGTCTCGTCGATCCCCAGTGTCTTGAGGTAGTTCCGTGGGAACAGGTGATGCCTCTCCAGTGCCGACTTCTTGGCTTGTGTGCCCGGCGCCAGGAGTTCAGCGACCTTCAGTTTGGAGAAGAGCACCCGCGCACCAAGCAGATTGAGTGAGGCATAGTAGGCGAAGAGCGGCGGAGTGCGCGCTGACGAAGTCTCCATGTCAGAGGGCAACGTGATTGTCCAGTAGTCATCGGGCATTGCGGCCTTCACGAGCCCATCCAGGAGCTCGACGAAGCCGTCGGCATCCCTAATGTCCCGCAGGCGTGCCAGGTCCTCCTCCATGACGCTTTCAGGAGACCCGGTGTATCGACCGGTGAGAGCAGACATGAAGTACCATCGGGCGATGACATTCCGCAACGTATGGTGGTCGACCCCAAAGTCGCGCTTGCCTATCAGATAGAGGGCGTACGTATAGAGCACGTTCAGGCTGGAGGTGATCATTGACTTCTGCCGGTAACCAGCACGCAGAAGCGCCTTGAAGAAGTCGTGCCAATTCTGGAGATCCAGAACGTAGGACTGTGTCTCTCCCAGGATCTGGAACTGCTCATCCCGCCGGTCCTCGCTGAACTCTCCGGTTGCCAGGTCCTTCCCGCGGAGCACGTTGTAGGCGTGTTGCAGGCGTGCGCGGCGGAACCCCAGGGCGATGCTCACGCGCAGCAATTGGTCAGGGTCGGGTTGGAGGTGGTAGTTGAATGGCGATGGAGCGCCCGTGCTCGGGGTGCGTGCCAGACGGCAGAACTGCTCCATCTCAGCGCGCCCCTCGTCCCAGAAGACCGACATCAGCGTAAGGATGAAGTCCGCTTGGTTGAGGGGTGTGCCCCTGCTGTTGATCCGAACGAAGACCTCCGCCACGTCCTCCTCATTCACGGTTGGTGAAAGCTCCAGTGCGGTGAATGGGTAGCTCTGCAGGTCATACAACTGATCGATCTGTTCGCAGAGGAAATCCTCCTCGTCTTCGGTGACCTCTCTGCTGTCTCGGAGCTTCGTGATGAACTCCTTGACGAAGCGGTTTCGCGGTACTTCCCCGGACCACAGTTCACTGATGTCTGATATGAACTCCGGGTCCTTCCGGACTGCGGCGTCAGCCACCTCAAAGGTAGCATCACGGGGGCGGAAGGCTATATGTATGCGCTCTCTGCTGTAGTCCTCCCTGACTACCTCTTGCCCTTTGAGGACTGCGAAGAGCGAAGTCAGCCGTTGCTGCCCATCCACGATAAGCAGGCGCGCGACCTTCTGCTTGGTTTCTGCCCCCACCTGGCGGTGGCCGTTCGGCAGCCCGTTAGCCCAGAACAACAGATAGCCAACGGGGAAGCCCTTATACATGGAATCGAAGAGGTCGCGCACCTTCGGGTTCTTCCAGACGAAGGGGCGCTGGATGTCTGGAAGACCAATCTCCCCCATCTCGATATCCTCAAGCAGTTTAGAGAGGGAGTAGCTGACTTCTTTGAACAGTGTTCCACTCATACCTTTTGTCCCATGCCAAGCAGGCGTTTGCTGAGGCGTGTAGCCTCAGCATCTCCCGGTGTCTTCCGGTGGAGGCAGTCACCGCGTGCACCAGTGCGATCACTCATGTGGAACCTACCGATCAGCGGGTCTCCATCCACTCAATGAACTTCTCCCAAGTGACGCTCTCGCCGTTCTGTCGGCCGGTTTGTCCCTTGCACCAAATGAGCTTGGTCTTCGTCAGAACGACATCACCCATGAAGTCCCCATTGGGTTTGCGTATCTCCATCTCGATGCCCTTGTTCTTGACTTCCATGTCCACATCGAACTTCTTGATCGATACCTTCATGACTAACATCTCCTCTCACTACTACGCATTGAGTGTGTGGGCACCCCTACTCAGGCACCCGCAGTTCCCCCGACATCAGCTTGGGCAGAAGCGTGTCGCGGGTCTCTGCGAGTGTGCGGCACTCCAGTTCGTTGGCGATGGTCAGGCCCAACAGTGGGGCCATGACGGCGTCCGCCGCGGCGATCACGTCTGCCGGCGGGACGACGACTAGCGCTTCGGTCAGGTGGCCGCGCTTGATGTGGCCCATCGTCGTGGCCTTCCCGGAAGCGATGTGCCGGAACTCCGGCAGGTGATGGAGGAGCCATTGGTGGTAGAACCACTTCGGGTAGTCGGGAGACGTCACCTTAAAGAGGTGTTGGTTGAGGACACCACGGCCACGACACCACATGACCACCTCAAGACTCCCCGACCAGGAGAACAGCAGATCACCATCCTCGATGATGTACTCTTCGTCAACGGCCGTGGTCGCCCGGTCGCTGTTCTCCGTGAACCCCTGCCGGAGCTCTCTTATCTTGATCACAGGCAATGAGTCGCCATCTTCTGGTGGGTACTTCTGGCAGGCCAGGCCGTTCAGGAAGTCGGCCACCTCGTCGAGTGGCCGGAGCCGCCACCCCTTCGGTATCTCCCCGAGTTCGGAGTCCTCAAACTCATCGGGGAAGAGGGCGGCGGTGTCGGCGTCCATGCCGACGGGCTGGCGGCCCTCCATCTTCGCGCGGACCGGGTCGAAGTCCACAAACCACGACTTGAAGATCGCTCGTGCCATCTCCTCCAGCGTCTCATTCATCCGCCGGTTCAGATCGATCTTGTCGTCGAGCGAACCTAACACGTGGGCAATTGCTCGCTGCGCTCCGATAGGTGGGATCGGCAATCTGAACTCGTACTGGTCAGTCATGCTGACGTAGTCCGCCGCCATCGCCCCGTGTGTCTTGACCGCATTCAAATTGGCCTGGAACTCATGTCCCCTCAGCAGATAGTACACGAAGCCGGGAACGAGCACTCGGTGGTCCAGGACACGCCACCAACACACCTGAGGAGAGAAGACAACCTGCGGTTGTCTGGCCCTCAGGTGCCCGACCCGACCGACCGTGCCCTTGGCTATGAAGGCGCTGTCCCCCGGCATCGTCAACTTGCTTGTGAGACGATCAGAGAACTCCTCAGCGATATGATCGGCAACGTCGGTACAGATATCACCGTCCCCGATGTCGCCGCCTCGGACAAACGGTGTGCCAGTTGAAGCCAGCTCCGCGTTCGTGACACGGTATCCGTCGCCTATGAGGAGCGCCCCTCGGGCGACCAAATCGCCCACACGCACATACTGCCAGCCGAAGGTGGTGTGCCTCACGCGGCCCCACCCCCATTCTCGCGTTCGGACGACCTCTTGGTGTTGTTCACCAAGTGGTCGTGATCTCCCGTAGGCGCTGCGGCCCGTGTCCGGTGGGCCTGCGCCAGTCTCGTGGGGAACGAGGATCTGTTGATCACGACACCCCCGCCATCGGGAACCCTAAGCCGGTGAGGTTCTCCCGGATAGCCTCAGCGAGACGCTCCCCCTCGGCCAACTGCTCTGCGAGAGTAGTGGTGAGCCTCTGCATCTTCGCGTCGAACGGCTCACCATCGTCTTCGACTTCTGCCGCCCCGACGTATCGCCCCGGTGTGAGGACGTAGCCATGCCCGGCGATCTCCTCGGTCGTGGCCCCCTTGCAGAAGCCAGGCACGTCCTCGTATTCGCCCGCGTCGGGCTCCCCTCGCCAAGTGTGGTAGGTGTGGGCGATATGTTCCACGTCCTCACCGGTCAGGTCCCGATGGACGCGGTCGATCATCGAGCCCATCTGCCGCGCGTCAATGAACAAGGTCTCCCCGCGCCGGTCGCGCTTTCCAGAGTCCCGCTTGTCTTTCGCCAAGAACCACAGGCACACTGGTATGCCGGTGGTGTAGAACAGCTGCCCCGGGAGCGCCACCATGCAGTCTACCAGGTCCCCTTCGATGAGAGCCTGCCGTATCTGCCCTTCTCCTCCCTGCTGCGATGACATCGAGCCATTGGCCAGCACGATCCCCGCAACACCCTTCGGGGACAAGTGGTGGACCATGTGCTGCATCCAGGCGAAGTTGGCGTTGCTCGCCGGCGGCAGCCCATACTTCCAGCGCACATCGTCCTTCAGCGCCTCCTGCCCCCACGCCGACATGTTGAACGGGGGATTGGCGAGGATGAAGTCTGCCTTCAGGTCCTTGTGCAGGTCATTGCGGAAGCTGTCGCCGTGGTGCGGTCCCAGGTTCGCGTCCAGCCCGCGGATGGCGAGGTTCATCCGCGCCAACCGCCAGGTTGTGGGGTTGGACTCCTGACCGAAGATGGAGACCCTCCCGATCTGCCCGCCGTGCTCCTTCACGAACTTAGCGCTCTGAACAAACATGCCGCCCGCTCCACAACAGGGGTCATATACTCGGCCCCCGTAGGGCTCAATCATCTCGACGAGCAGTCGCACCACACACTGAGCAGTGAAGAACTCCCCGCCCTTCTTGCCCTCCGCCGCCGCGAACTGGCCCAGGAAGTATTGGTACACTTGGCCGAGGACGTCCTTCGCCTTGGCGTCCTGACCTCCGAAACCAATCTGGCTGACCAGGTCCACCAACTCGCCCAGTTGAGTCTTATCCAGATCAGGCCGCCCGTAGTCCTTGGGGAGCACGCCCTTGAGCGGGGAGTTCTCGCGCTCGATGGCGATCATCGCGTCGTCGATGACCTTGCCGATCTCGGGCATCTTCGCACGATTCCGGATGACCTTCCAGCGTGCGTCCTTTGGGACCCAGAAGACACGTTCAGCGAGGTACTCGTCTGCGTCCTCGGGGTCAGCGAACTCGCTTGAGGCAAGCTTCTGGTGCAGTTCCTCGAACGCATCGGAGATGTATTTCAGGAAGATGAGCCCAAGCACGACATGCTTGTACTCGGAGGCATCCATATGCCCCCGCAACCTGTTGGCCGCCTCCCACATCTCCTTCTCAAATCCGAGGTTGGCGCCATTCCCCTGCGTCGCTCCGTCCTTGCTCAAGCCGCCCTCACTCCATCCCTTGAGTGCTGCGCCAACGGCGATCGGGGGAGGCGTTCGCTGCCAACACCCGCCGCACCGAAGCATATCTTCGCCACGCAACTGCCCTCTCTTGCACTTCCCATAGAACTCTGTTTCTCCGCAGCTACTCTGGAATCCTCGTCCCTCAGTTGCGGCACAAAGCAGTGCCGGATATACTGAAAAGCAACAATGAGTGGGGAGTGGTCAGGATGGCCGGTCAGTACTCGTTGAAGTCGTTCCTCAGGCGCGCGCCCAACGACCTCCTGCAACGCTATCTGGAGGGCCTCGGCCTAGACGATGGCATTGGCTGGCAGCAGTTGACCGAGACACAGGTTGAGCCGATCTACAAGGCCATCGAGGCCGCGTCAGAGAGGGTCCGGGTCCAGATCGGGTGTGACTTCCAAGAGATTCACGAGATGGCCAACGCGGGCGGGACGCAGACACTCATTGACGAAGGGCGAGACCCGCACCATCAGGTTCCCCTAGCAGAACCCTTCGAGAAGATGCGAAGCCACACGGAGCGGGCCTTTTGGGCCTTCCTCGATCACCCGGAAGTGTTCAAGGTCGCCAAGCGATTCCGCCATGCCGACCGGCTGCGCTGGCGTAAACGCGGCGACCTGCCTACCGTCGAACCGGGCACGGACGATGACACGAAGGACCGACTGGCGGCCGCCATCTCCGATTACTACCTGAAGACGGAAGGGCGTGGTCGGGGCTGCCAGGCGGACCACTACGCGCGCGGCGAGCGCCTCTACTGGTTCGTGTACCCGGAGGACTACGCGGAGGGGCGACTGGTCTACGACGATAGCCACGAGCTGCAACTGGAGACCCAGCGCCCGGCATTCGAGATCGTGTTTGTGTACGACCGTGCGGACGGGTCGCTCGACACCAGCGTCAGCGGCGTCAAGAAGGTTCTTGAGAGCCTGCAGGGGATCTTCTGCGCAGTGGTACTCGGAGTAGAACCCGATCTGGCGGACCGAACCGAAGTTATCTACCAGCTCGACGACCTCCTCTCCCCCAACTTCCCGTTCGAGATCAGACCTGAGGACGGCGTGGGAGAAGTGCGCGTCAAGCTGCTCCGGCTCGAACTGGTGGGAGCGGGGCGACCACGGATCACCATCGAGGTCGACGCCGGAGCAGGAGACCGTGTGCTCTATGGACTGCTCGATGAGGTCCTGAAGAGCACCCGCACCCCGCGCGATGCGGTCCGGGTCACCAGGGCCTCCCTGCGGCTGAGGTTCCGCCCCGAGAGCGGTGGTAGGGCACGCACACTGACCTTCGACGTCAGTTACCCCAACAGTTGCAGCCTGAAGCATGAGACAACACACGAGGTCGCGAGACAACTACTGAAACGGTGGGGTATCGATGTCTCAGGACGCGCTGAAGACGGTTCTGAGCTGCCTAAGCGAACGGTCCAGCGCACTTTTCGGGTATGACGACCTGGCCGAAGCAGACCCCGGCGAGGTCGCGGCTCTGGAGGCCTGCGGGCTGCTCCAGGAAGTCGGGTACGCGCATTCTGTTACCTGCGACGGGTGCGATGACGCCTGCCGGGAAGAGGTAGTCTTCCTCGACGATGAACCGGGGCACACGAGCGCCTACGTGGTCTGCCAGGAGCGCGACGAGATCGGCCGGGTCGAGGTGTCACTGGCCCGGCTCAGACAGTGGCAGGCGACAGCTGAGGGGCTGGCCCGTGTCGTCGCCGGACTCTTGGGCAGAGACCAAGAGATCGAGGAATGCGTCCGCGACAGGTTGTGGTGGTTGGGGCGGTCGGACATCGCGGGGCGACAAGCTGATGTCTTCTTGGCCTGTGGGCTCACCGCCGACACTGACGAACTCGCCGACTGTGCACGGTTGCAGAAGTGCGTACGCTCTCTCGTCCTACTGCCTGCTCTGCGGGAGCAGGCCGACTGGCTTCCCGCCACCGTCGCGACTCTATCCCTCGTGCGCTCGCTCTCAGTGAACGGGGGCGAGTTGGGCCTAGACCGCAAGCCGCTTGAGGAGGCCCTTCCCGCAACAAGCGAAGACGAGACCCCGACCGAGCCCCTGCTGGTCATCGCCGAGGGCGGCCTGACAGTGGCATACGCTAGGCAGCAGGTGATCCTAACCCCAGTGCAGCGGAAGGTGCTCATCGCATTCGCCACTCAGCCCTGTCGCCCGCTGACCTACTTTGATCTGAACGAGGCCGCTTGGGATGGCGACCTCTACGACTTCAGCTCTGTCCGGGCTGTGATTGCCGAGATCCGGAGGAAGCTGGCCGAAGCGGCTGAGCTGGCCGGGCTTGACCCTCAGGAGGCGCGCGACACCATCCTCACGCGTCGTGGCAGGCACGGCGAAGGCAGCGCCTACGAATTCTCGTTGGGTGAGAAGCAAGTCGCCGTCTACTGACGACTCCTACAGGGCGCAAACCCCCGACGTTCCCCGGTGCGAAACCACCACAGTAGTAGCACGATAACTTCACCCACGCACCCCTTGTTCTGGCTAAACTCAAGACGATCATGCCCACCAGCGATAGCACTGCACAGAGCAACAGGTCCTCGGGAAGCGACCAGCTAGACGGTCGCGGCCCTGGGGATGGTCTGCCGTCGTCGGTGGAGGTCGCCGAGCGGGCAGGTCGCGGGCCAAGTCGCCACATGCTGGAAGATACCCGGCGCTTCTGGACGAAGCGCGCGGCCGAGCAGGTGTCGGAGGAGAACGCGCGGGAGGCCGTCCGCGGAGTCACGGACCTCTTCACGCTGCTCGCACAGTGGGATCAGGCTCGAGGCCAGACCCAGGAGGCCGAGCTTCAGAGGCCAAGCGGGAGCGACATCGCGCAGTCAACTAACGCTGGGAGGACGTAGCCGTTGCACGCCCAACACGGTCGCCGGGCGGATGGCAGACATGGACTCTGGTTGCTCCTCCTGCCCCCGCCTGGCGGCCATCAGACCAGAGGAGCAGACGAAATGGAGCACACCAAGCCTACACTCGATGAACTCAAGGACCAAGTCAAGCGGGCCGCTGAGGACAGTCCCAGGGATGCCTACGGGCGGTCCGGGTACGACGGTGAACTGAAGACGCAGGGCGACAGGCTTGTGGGCGTGTGCCCATTCCACGACGAGAGAACTCCAAGCTTCACCGTGTACCCCGACGGCGGGTTCTACTGCTTTGGTTGCGGCACCTACGGTGACATCATCGATTTCTGCCAGCGCCGGAAATCGATGCCCAGCTTCCGCGAGGCACTCCTCGCCCTGGCCTGCGACTTGGGCATCGAGGTCGCCGCGACAAGGCCCAGAGCCGAGAAGCAGACAAAGCCTGAAGAGCCCTGGGCACCCTACACCCTCGATGATTATGCGGCGCACGTGCTGCTGCCCAAGGAAGAGCTGCAGGAGTGGGGCGTGTGCGATGGTGCTGGGGGCAACGTTCTCATCTTCTACCGCGACATGGACGGTCAGAACCTGCGGGCGCGGATGCGGCACGGAAGCAGGCGATGGTGGGGCAAGCCGGACATCGGTGGCGAGAGGTCTTACCTCTACGGTCGCGACCGGCTGCCCGAGGCCCAACGACCGATCATCATCGTTGAGGGCGAGTCAGACTGCCAAGTTCTCTGGCACTGCGGCTTCACGGCGGCGGGCGCCCCCGGCCAGAACATCTTCAAGCCCGAATGGGTCAGCTGCCTCCCGCCTTGCGAACGGCTCTACATCCTGCGCGAGCCGGACGCCAAGCTGCCTGAGACGGTGTCGAAGGCGGTCGTGAAGGCTGACCTGAGCGACCCGCCGGAGCTGCTGGAGTTCACCATTGACGCTGGCGAGGGGGACGCGCTGGCGCTCTGGCGCGAGGTCGGCTGCGATGGGTCCGCCTTCCGTGAGCAGCTCGAAGCGGCGTTGGCCAAGGCCAAGCTGGTGACCCTCGCCCAAGAGGACTCCCACGACGACTTCCTGAAGAAGTCCGTGCCCGTGCAGCTCGTAGAGATCACGCTTCAGCACGCCGACCCGCTCTTCCTCACGCCTGAACGTGA